>JBFRWR010000636.1:0-8111 GCA_051439685.1 Trichodesmium sp. | reverse complement strand
CCAATAACCAGGTGACACAACGCCTCCATAATAATTGCACTTTCAATTTAGCCACTTTTTGAATGTGACTAAAATATATATTCTCTAATATAGAATCCGGTTATATAGTATATGTTGATAATTCTATAATTTTCAGTATTCAATCTCCCCTACTCCCCTACTCCCCTACTCCCCTACTCCCGACTATGCAATAACTATTCAACCGGATTTGATATAACAAACTTTCTCCCCTGGTTTCTGGAGGTTGCTTTCTGATTTTTTCATAAGGTCCGAGCAAAATACAAACACCCGCAGCGATACCCCCGCTAAATGTTAATACCAGAGAAATAATTAAACCAGGTGCGACTAATTTTACCTCCGTAGCGGGAGTTACATCTAAACTACGTTGCGCCCAATTAACAACTTGCTGGATCAACTGTGGATCGTAAGGTTCAATAATATGATCGGCAGTATCAGAAATTATCAATAGTCTAGCTGTACCATCAGTAAAATTACCACAAATATTGTGACTATTGTTGATGCAAACAGGATTTTTCTGAGCTGTTGCTTGTTGCAGTGTAACTCGTAAGTCTTGAGGAGGGTTAATTTGCTCATAAACACCAGCTCCAAGAAATAGATTTTGAGGAGTGGTGGGAGTAGCGATACCACTCATACCTAAAATTATTGTAGAGCGCAATACATCTTCTGTTTGTCCTAAAGCTAATGCTGTTGCACCCCCCAGAGAATGACCAAGAATACCAATGCGTTCTTGGTCAAAAATTTCTGGGTGAGTCTGAATGTAGGTTAGAACCGCTTTAGTGTCTATCTGAGTATTTTTTTCCAGGTTTTCTCTAGATTTTTCAGCAGTTTGCAGTTGGTAAGATTCGCCATAACCGCCAAAGTCAAAGGCGATCGCTGCGATTCCATGTCTGGCCAATTCTACTGCTAAGGGTATCATCATTTCTTTACTATTATTGACACCGTGACATAGCAATATTACGGGGTGGGGTTTGGCTGTATTTGGAGTATAGATGCGACTAACTAAATGTCGCTGGGAGTCGATCTTAATAGTTAGAGATTTTGCTTCAATACCAATAGTTGGATTAAATATAATTGATAATATTAAGCCTACTGCTAATAACAATAAACTTATTAATAATCCATAGGAATGCCTTTTCATAATCTTGGTTTTATTCTCAGCTCATATAAAGTATTGTTCCCTATTTACATCACTTTATTAACAATTAGTTTTTACTACAATTTTCACTGTATAATCAAAATTAACCATAATTTTTTAGGATAGTATTTTTAATGTTATGAATGATTTGATGAATCACAATTTACAAAATAAAGTATGTATTGTGACTGGGGGTAATTCTGGGGTTGGTTTAATGACGGCACTTGGTTTAGCAAAAGCAAATTTTCATGTATTTATTGCCTGTCGTTCTGCTAGTAAAGCCCAAAAAGCTATAGATTATATTCGTCAAAAAAGTACCAATCAAAAAGTTGAATTTTTACCTCTGAATTTAGCTGATTTAACTTCGGTTCGGCAATTTGTTGATTTATTTTTAGCCAAACAACTGCCTCTCCATCTTTTAGTTAATAATGCTGGAATTTTTAATCGGAGAGGTACTACATCAGAAGGTTTTGAATTAATTTGGGGAACTAATTATTTAGGTCATTTTCTCCTAACTTATCTTTTGCTGGAAAAACTCCAAAACTCGGCTCCTAGCAAAATTATTATGGTTAGTTCGGATTTAGGATTAAAACCAAAATCTATTCCGTGGAATTTATTAGTCAAAAAAACACCTATTAATTTTCTAGAACTTTATTCTGTTTCTAAATTATGTCTATTATTACTGACAAATGAACTAACAAGACAGTTAAAAAATCAAAATATAACAATTAATGCGATTCATCCAGGATTTGTCCAGTCAAATATTACAATTTGGCATCGTCTTAGTAAATATTTAGGTTTAGGAATATCTCCAGAAAAGGGAGCAAAAAGTATCTTAATATCTGCCAATCATCCCGATACAAAAAATCCAGAAATCAACGGTAAATTTTTTGATTATCAATTCCAAGAAATTCCTATGCCGAAAATAGCTACAGATATAGACTTAGGTAAACAACTTTGGCAAAGAAGTTTAATCTGGACGGGATGCCAGCAAAAGATAATCAATTCCCCAACAAATTACGAAGAATTTTCTGGAATTTCCGGTCCTTATACTCTCAAATTAGACAAAACAGAACTTGCTAAAATCACCCAAACAATTTTTGAACAAGTATTACCAAAACCTCCTAGTAAACTATTACTATTAAGACTTTTGAATTTTGTCTTTAAGTTCAAAATTGGTTCAGCTTTCCTATTATTAGTACAAATTTGGAAGCAAGAATTTCACATGGAAAGACATCTAGATTCACCTGCAATTTGGCAATTATGTCAAGATGAAAAATTATTAGCAAAATTACAGGAATGCTTAGGAGAAAAATTAGTATTATGGCGTTCTGAATTATGGGTAAATTATCCCGCTCAACAATTAATTCCATTTTGGCATCGCGACTCTTATCCAAATTTACTTTCGGGAATTGGTAAGACAATTAATCTCTATATTGCCCTAACTGAAGTCAATGAATTTAATGGATTTGAATTTTTACCAAATCCTGAGAAAAATCATAATTTGTCTATACAAATTACCGATCCTTTTAGTGGCAATAATTTTTTTGAAATTTCCGATGAATTGGCCGAAAAAGCAATACCAGTAGTGTTAAAACCTGGTGAATTTGTAATATTTACAGATGAACTTATTCACCGTTCTATATGTAATACTAGCGGCCAAGTTAGACTATCATTAACTTTAAGAGTAACTGAACCCACGATGGTTATTTCTCCTAATTATAATCCTAATTATCAAAAGCCAGTTTTACTGTAAAGTTTCCCAAAAAATTACAGCAATGCTATCTGATGTGATATAATATTAGCAGTTACATAAAACATCTTTCAGTAATTAAAAATGGACAATTAATAATTAATAATTACCCCTGCTTTTAAGAAGGGGATTGACTAAAAGAAAATTTTTTGATTTATCCCTTTAAAAGTGTGAGGCTTTCAACCTGAATTGTTGAATGAATAATTAATAGTCAATAATTATTAATTATGCGGTAACTAATGAAGTGAAACAATCAGCTAAAATGACTAAAAAAACTGGTTTCAGGTTGCTAAAATCTCACTTCTGTAGGGGTAATTCATGAATTACCCTTACAGATTGAATTGCCCCTACTCATTATTTCAAGCAATATTTTTTTCTTTGAGGTAAAAACTAATGAGAGCAAATTATTCTCTTTCCCATTCTCTAATCGCAATTGATACTCAGACAACCCTCGACTTAATTCTTAATTTCAATGCTGAAAATCAAGCCAAAGTATCTACCCGTCGTCCATTAAACTTGAGTTTAGTAATAGATCGCTCTGGCTCAATGGCAGGTACACCTTTACGTTACGCAATTAAAGCTGCTCAAAAGTTAGTAGAATCACTAAACCCTGATGACATTATTTCTGTTGTCATCTATGACGATCGCCCAGAAAAAATATTACCCCCGCAGAAAGCAACAGACAAAGCCAAAATTTCTACTCAAATAGGTAAAATCAGAGCAGGAGGTTGTACAAATCTCAGTGGTGGTTGGCTAATGGGTTGCGAATGCGTTAAATCTCAACAAACAGAAGAACGACTAAATCGTGTTCTCCTGCTAACAGACGGGCAAGCGAACATGGGTATTACCAGTCCTCAAGCCTTAACAAAAACTAGCAAACAACAAGCCGAACAGGGAATTATTACCACAACATTAGGCTTTGGAACTAACTTTAATGAAGATTTACTGATTGATATTGCTGATGCTGCTGGCGGAAATTTTTATTTCATTCAATCTCCAGATGATGCAACTGATGTTTTCCGCATTGAGTTAGAGAGTTTAACTTCTATTGTGGCAGAAAATCTCAAAGTTACTCTGCGTCCGCAAGCATCAGTGGAAATTTCAGAAGTCTTAAATAACTATCAATCAACTCATCAGGGACAAGTATGGGAGTTCTTTTTAGGGGATGTTTATCAAGTTGAAGCGAAACAGTTAGCTCTACAACTATCAATTCCTCCCCAAAAAAATCTCGGTTCTCTAAATGTCGCTACCGTAGAGTATCAATATCAAACCACCATTGATGACAACATCCAACAAGTAACCGGAGAAGTTTCGATAACAACAACAGTAGTTTCTGCTGAAGAAGCTAGTAACGCAGAAGCCGATCTCTCCGTATTAGAGGAAACCAGTCAACTCAGAATAGCTCGACTGAAAAATGAAGCGATCACTCTAGCGGAGGCAGGAAAAAATGAACAAGCAGCTCAAGTGTTACGTTCTCAAATAGAGGAACTCAAGGGCAAATTATTAAATGAAATTTTTGAAGTAGCAGAAGAAATTGCTCAATTAGAATATTATGCCCAACGTATTGAAAACCGTAGCCTTGATAATGCCAGTCGTAAAGAAATGCGAGATCAGTCTTATCAAGCTCTTAACCGGAGTCGCAGTGACTTAAAACTCCGAGGTGTAACTGCTGGAAATGCAAATAGTTTAGAAGCAGTTTCTATTGTAGACAGTGGTGTTTTGCTTCAGTGTTTTCGAGAAGGTGGCAAATTACGAGTGCGTGTCATTTCGGAAGGATATAACTCCGAATTGAATGTTCAGTTTCCCCGTGGTATTCGTCAAGAAGGAGTTACTTACGTTGTAGATGAAATTCAACTCTCAGCTAATGGTACTTTTTATCGTGCTATTGGTGAGATTCGTCGCTTAGTTGAACCTGGGCAAGAAAACGCAACTTCTACTACAAAAAAAGTAGATTCTCAAAAACTTTCGGCAGCTAAAGCAACAGGAGGATGGGAAGATTTGGAAACTGTTGATACTGTAGGCGATAAAGTTTTAGTTCAGTGTATTAAAGAAAAAAATAAACTCAGAGCAAGAGTAGTTTCAGATGGATATAATCCTGATTTTAATATTCGTTTCCCCCGCAATATTCGAGCTGAAGGAATTTTATATGTAGTTGATGAAGTGCGAGAGTCTGCTGATGGAAAATCTTATATTAGTTATGGAAAAATTCGTCGTTTAATACAGTAATATAGCGCTACGCGCTAGGGAATAGGGAGTAGGGAATAGGGAATAGTAGACTCTTAAAGGATTGCAAGATTTATAAATCTCAAGAGGCAATTAACGTAGTGCTATATTAATAATTAATACATTGTAAGCATTTTATTCCCTGTAGGGGTTTGGTCACGAAACCCCTACTTAATCGCAAAAACTGTACCTGCTACTCCTAGACAATTTGCTATATCAAACAAAAACTTTTCTTACAAATTGGTAAATCAGGAAACTAATTTGTCAGAATATAAATATAGCAATAGAAAAGTAGGTTATACCACTGACTTCAGTGAAGGGGAAATGTTTTTCCCACTATTCCCTATTCCCTACTATAGATAAAAATTATGAAGGACAAATTATGGAATCAGCTTATGTTTTCTGTCTAATTATCGGAGGAGCATTTGTCGCACTCTCAGTATTTGCAGGTTTAGATGGTGTAGACTTTGACCCAGAATTTGAGGTAGATGTAGAAATTATTGACCAAGAACAAAAACAAAGTAATACTTCAATATATCAAAAAACTCGCCGAAAGTTATGGCTACCATTCTTTAGCTTCAAATTTTGGACTTTTGGCACTTGTTTTTTTGGTTTAACTGGAGTTTTATTATCCTATGTTTCTCCAACTCTTTCACCAACAATTGTGGCAATTATTTCTATCATTGTTGGTATTTTATGTGGCACAATAATGAGTTATGTACTCTATAGTCTTAAAAATGGTCAAGTTAATAGCTTAGTCCGTAGTAGTGATTTAGTAGGTCTTTCAGGAACAGTTGAAATTCCTTTTGATAAAAATAGTAAAGGCAAAATTAGAGTAGATGTCAAAGAGTCTGCCGTAGAATTTATTGCTTTTACTGAAGATAATTGGGAGTTTACTAAAGGAGAAAAAGCATTTATAGTAGGAGTAGAAAATAATAAAGTATGGGTAGTATCAGAAGATTGGATGGCTAAGTTATCTGATCAGAAATCTTAAACTTGTTTACCTAAGAATAAATGAGAATGAACAATCAAATTTTGTTACTAGCCTATATCTCAGTGGCAGTAGGAATATTTAGTGGAATTGTTATAGTTTTGTTATTGTCTATTTTTCGGCAACGACAAGTTATTAATAGTTTGATTAGTCCTCAAGATTTTTTGGGTATGGTTTGTACTGTAGAAATTCCTTTTGATAAAAATAGTAAAGGTAAAATCAGAGTAAATGTCAAAGAATCCACTGTAGAATTTATAGCTTTTACTGAAGATGATTGGGAGTTTACTAGAGGAGAAAAAGCATTTATAGTGGGAGTGGAAAATAATAAAGTATGGGTAGTATCAAAAGATTGGATGGGTAAGTTATCTGATGAGAAATCTTAGGCTTATTTACCTAAGAATAAATCAGAATAGGCTACATCTCAATATTTGCAAAAATACTTTTTTCCTATTCCCTATTCTCTGTTCCCTTTTCCCTCAAAGCGATAAATTTTTGGCTTTATTCAAAACTGAGATGCACCTTGAGAATGAATAATCAAATTTTGATACTGGCCTATATCTAAGTAGTAGTTTGTTGTTGTCGATGTTTCGGCAAGGATAAGTTATCAATAGTTTGATTAGTCTTCAATATCTTTGGGTTATGATCTACACTAGAGAAATTCCTTTTGCTCAAAATAGCAAGGGAAAAGTTAGACTATAAATAAACCATAGAAACTGGGTTGATATGAAATGTCTACCATAAACCAGTTGTCTGATAACCGAAGCAAATTATATACAATCGGGATAATTACTATAGCTAAGTCATTGCGACTGGAACGGAGTGGAAGGAAGCAATCTCTTAAACCTCTGAGATTGCTTCCTATCGTCGCAATGACGACTGTTAAACCGGATTCTATATTATTAGTATTCAATTATTTTTTGTTAATCAAGAGGAAGAGAAAATTATGATTTATCCATGATATATTATGGTCATACAATTTAATTTATACTCAGCAAGATGTCGATTAATTTTTACACTTTTAATGAGGAAATTTAGTCAATGAAAAATCAATTTATTGAGCCAGAAAAAGAACAACTAGCTACAGTAGAAATTGCACAAGTCCCTAACGTTTTAGAAACCAATCAACCTAATAACTTCTCTAAAGAAATTTCTGCAAATTTACCCATCGCTCTATCTATTTTTGGAGTCATAGTATTGATTTGGTTTATCAATACATTCATCCAAATTTGTAAACCTAATGAAATTCTGATTTTATCTGGTCGGAAACGCCGGACAAAAGAAGGGCAAACAGTTGGTTATCGGGTCATCTTCGGTGGTAGAGCAATTCCTATCCCAATTTTGGAAACCACAAAAACAATGGACTTACGGACTATGGCAGTTCCTGTGGAAGTCCGCAATGCTTACTCTAAAGGAGGTACTCCACTAAATATTCAAGCGATCGCTAACGTTAAAGTTTCCAACGATCCAAAAGTGGTAGGTAATGCCATAGAAAGATTCCTCGACCGCGATCGCTCAGAAATCACCCGCGTTGCCAGAGAAACCTTAGAAGGAAACCTCCGGGGAGTTGTGGCTACCTTGACTCCAGAACAACTCAACGAAGACCGTCTCCAATTTGCCGAACGCATTGCTGAAGACGTAAGTCGGGACTTAAGCAAATTAGGACTACAACTCGACATCTTGAAAATTCAAAGCGTTTCTGATGATGTAGACTACCTCAACTCTATTGGACGTAAACAAATTGCCATGATTCTCCGAGATGCTGAAATTGCTGAGTCTAACGCCCAAGCTGAAGCTGAACAAGTAGAAGCAGACTGTAAACGACATTCAGAAATTGCCAAAACTCAGGCAGCTACATTGATAATTCAGAAAGAAAACGAACTGCGCAAAATTAAAGCTGAACTAGAACAGCAAGCACGTTCAGAAGAAGAACGAACAATAGCAGCAGGAAAAGAAGCTAGGGCGAGAGCAGAACAATTATTACAAACAGT
>JBFRWR010000635.1:0-3296 GCA_051439685.1 Trichodesmium sp. | reverse complement strand
CTAAGCCACCATTTTGACTAGGAATGCGTAAATTTTTAATCGCATCTAAATCATTCCTATATTCCTCTGCTAACTGTACCCGAATCGGAATTTGACGATCTGCTAGATCGAACTTAGCTAAATTAGTTTCATTATCTCCCAGAGTTGCTAAAGAAGCAGTTCGAGCGATCGCCTGTACTGAAACTCCTAAATCTCCAGCTCTCGCAGGTAATGGTTTAATCAAAATCTCCGGTTTGACTAAACTAGCACTAGAAGTTACATCCACCAACCCCGGAACTTCTCGCATTTGTTTTTCCAAAGTATCCGATGTCTGTTGTAAAACAACTGCATTTTCGCTCTTCAGGATAATTTTTAAATCCTTATCACCACCACCGGGACCTTGACTTGCAAAATTAATCCGCGCTCCAGGAATATTCTGAAACAATGGTCGTATCTGTTGTTCAAATTCTTTTTGAGAAATATTTCGTTCTTGTCTGGGTAAGATGTTAACGTATAATTTAGCTGTATTCACAATCTCGCCATCGCCTCTGCTACCAACATCAGCAAACACACTGGTGACAAGTGAATTTTCCTGGAATATTTGCATTGTTTGTTGGGCGACTTGTTCCGTTTCTGCTAAAGTGGAACCAGGAGGTAATTCTAGGGAAACTATACTCACTCCGTCATCGTCACCACCAGTTAATCCTTTCGGAAGTAGTGGCACCAGTTGTAAGCTACCAATAAAGAATACTACAGCAACAGCTAAAGTAAGAATTTTATGACGCAACGCCCAAGTTAATAACTGATTGTAAGGACGAAATTTTCTTGGTTTCTGGTTTTTTTCTGGAAAAGAAGGAGATGTTTGCAGTCGTTTCGGTTGCAATAACCGCGCTCCCAACATTGGTGTCATTGTCGTTGCAACTAATGTGGAAAACATAGTTGCGACTGCGACTGTAATCCCAAATGGTCGGAAAAATTTACCTGGTACTCCACCCATAAATGCTACAGGTAAAAACACTGCCACAATAGTTGCAGTTGTTGCCACCACGGCAAAACCAATTTCTGCTGACCCATCCAAAGCTGCTTGGAATGGTTTTTTTCCCTGAGAAATATGTTGGTCAATATTCTCAATCATACAGATAGCATCATCTACTAAGTTCCCCATTGCTAATGCTAGTGCTAACAAGGTCATCCCATCTAGGGTGTAGTTGAGAATTCTCATTGCCAGAAAAGTAGGTAGTATTGATAATGGTAAAGCTACTGCTGTTACTAGAGTTGGTCGCCAGTCTCGTAAAAATATACCTACAATAATGACAGTAAGTATGGAACCAATAACTAAAGCGTCTACAGATGCTTGATATGATTCTTCAATGTCTGTGGCGCGAGTAAAAATGAGTTGCAAGTCTACATCTGGCGACAATGTTTTTTCAAGTTGGGCAACTGCTTCCCGCACATTTTTTTCTACGGTGACAAGGGTACTTCCCGTGCTACGGAGAACCTCAAAAGCAACAACCGGTTTACCAATATTATTTGTTTCTGAGTTTTTGCTGGAACTATTTTTTTCTAATAACCAAGCTGTTTGTCTAGTTTCTCCAAAACCATCAATTACTTTACCTACACTCTCAAGGGGAACTGCACCACCGGAAGGGAGAATAATTTGATATTCTTTCAATGCTTCTACTGTGTCAGCACTCCCTAAAGTCCGAATACTTTTTTCTGTACCTCCTGTTTGAGAGCGTCCTCCTGGTATGTTGGCATTCAAAGCACGAATTTGATCGTTGACTTGAGTAGCAGTAATACCAAGACTTTCTAGTCTGTCGGGACTCAGTTCGATGAGTATTTCTCGGTCAACTCCCCCAATGCGATTGATTTGAGAAACACCAGTAACATTGAGAATAGAGCGACTAATTTCTTTGTCTACTAATTCGCTCAACTCTTCTACAGAACGTTTGTTGGAGGTGACAGCGTAAGTCATTATTGGTCCGCCTCCAGCAAATTCTACTCTTCTAACAATAGGATCGTCAACATCTCTGGGTAAGTCTTGCCGAATTTGATCTATGGCATTACGCACATCGTTAGTTGCGCGATCGCTATCTACTTCTAATTCAAAAGCAATAGTAGTTCTAGTGACTCCATCGCTTACTGTTGAGGTTAGTTGGTCAATATTTCCTAAACCTGCTACAGCATCTTCAACTTTTTTTGTTACTTGAGTTTCTAATTCTGTAGGACCTGTTCCTCGTTGAGTTACTGTGACTGATACTAGGGGAATATCAATATTAGGTAGATTATCTATTCCTAATTGGAAAAAAGACATTAATCCTACTACTGTTAAGACTAGAAACATAACAAGAGTAGGAACTGGTTTTTTGATTGACCAAGCTGATAAATGAAATGACATGATTATTAATGGATAATTGATAATGGATAATTGATAATTGATCATGGATAATTGATAATTGATAATTACCTCTTTCAGTCATCTAAACATAACTTTTTATATCTATTGAAAAACCAACAGGTAATCTTCCTAATTATTAATGTATGATTGATAATCACCTCTTTCAAATATCTAAATATGATTCTATTTCTATTAGATATTCTATCTTTTTATTTTGTGTTTAATCAATGTAAATTGGTATTAATAATTAACAGGAAAGATGTCTATGTTACTTTATTTGGAAAAACTGACAGGTAAGATATTATTTTATATCATGTCCGCTTGAATAGTTATAATTTCAAGTTTGTATTAGAGCTGCTAGCCCTATCTATAGAAGCCATTTAGTATCTCCAGAAAATAGGTTGGAGGGAGAATTAATGGATAATTTATGGGTAAAAATTGATTTAATGATGGGATGAGTTGGAGATATCTAATACACCCCATCTCCCCATCTCTCAATCTATAAATTTTAATAGATGCCAAATGGGTTCTATAAGTTCGGGCTAGCAGCTCTAATACCAGCAAAAACTTTTTTATCACTGATTATTCGGAGATAATATTACTTTTTAATTTTTTGGGAAAACTAACAGGCAAGATGCTATGTTACTTTTTAATATTTGGAAAAACTAACAGGCAAGATTCCTAATAACCCTACTCCCTACTCCCTGCTCCCTACTCCCTATTATTAATTACTTTGACAATATCTCCATCTTTTAGATATCCTGCTCCTGATACTACTATTTTATTACCTAACTCTAAACCATTTTTTACTTCAATTTTTGCATTAGCTAAATCGCTATTTTTACTCAGAATTTCTCCTACTTCTACAGGTACGGCTTTAACTTGATTATTATCTTGCAAAACATAAACAATAGACTGC
>JBFRWR010000634.1:0-2901 GCA_051439685.1 Trichodesmium sp. | reverse complement strand
ATTCAGAAGTACCAAATATTAGTTGTGGAAAAATTATTAATTGGGGTAGTGGAGCGACTCAGCAAGCTACAGTATTCGTGGTAAAAGTGACAGCTAAATTTGAGGAAGAAATAGATATTTGTGTAAGGCTTTATCCTGTTGATGAAACTCTCTATTTACCTACTGGTTTACAAGTACAAATATTGGATGAATCTGGTAATTCTTGTATGAAAGCTGAGGCGAGGGAAACAGATGATTGGATAGAATTAGAATTTAGTTGTAAATCTCAAGAACAATTTACCGTAGAAATGAATTTAGGTGAGCAAGTAATTAGAGAAAATTTTGTGGTTTAATACCATTTTTTTGAGTGGGGAAGTAGTTATTTCAGTTATCAGTTATCAGTTATCAGTTATCAGTTATCAGTTATCAGTTAGTCTCCTCCAGAGGAACTGCGCAATTTAGTTAGCCTCCTGCGGAGGAACTGCGTTAACAGTACCTCTGGGTTTAGCCAAAGGCTTGAAATAATGAACTGTTATCTTTTCATCCCCTTCAAATGGGAGGCTTTGGCTCTAATTTTTTGGTAAAAATATGCATAACTAATACTAACTGGGAAATAGTTATTAAAAAGGTTATTCAGTCCGTGTTAATTACTTAATAATTGAAGTATGACCTAAGTATAGAACCCATTTGGGATCTATTTAAAATTATAGATTGAGAGTAGGGGAGTAGGGGAGTAGAGGAGTGTTCACAAGGGTAGGTAATATTTCAGTCAAGATAAGACAAAGAAGGAAAGAAGGAAAGTAGACAAGGAAGATTTGTTACGAAAAACTGGGGTTTTCAGCATCTGAGATTTTTAATAACCGAACCTAATTTTGTACGGTTTTTCTCCCTTGTCACCTTGTCTTCTTTGTCCTCCTTGTCTTGCCCCAACCCGAATGTAAAATACCTACCCTTGTGAGGTAGAGGAGTGGGGGAGTGGGGAGAGATGAGGAGATGGAATGTATTAGATATCTCCCACTTATCCAATCATCAAATCAATTATTACCCATTTTTTATCAATTAATTCTCCTGAGAACCTATTTTCTAGAGATACTGTTAGGGCTTCTATATAGTAATCCGTACAGGATTTATGAGAAAAACTGTAGGGGTTTGGTCTCTAAACCAAAGCTAAAGCCTATTTTTGAGCCGAGGAGTGAGGCAGTAGTAAAAATAAGAATAATTAATACTAACTAGCTAATAATTATTAAAAAGGTTATTCAGTTGGTGTTAATTACTTAATAATTGAAGTATGACTAAGTATATACTAATCCGTGCAGGATTTATGAGAAAAACTGTAGGGGTTTGGTCTCCTTTCCCCAAGCTACAAAGCAATTTTTCAAGCAAAGTCTTACAATTAGTAATTGGTGTAATACCATTTAAAAAAAAGAATGTTACAAATAATAAGTATGATTAAAAGACCTTACAGAAAATGTACCTTTGAGAACAAAGATAATTTCCGACCTAAAAAATGGTATTAAAGTCATTCATTCTGACTCCTGACTCCTGACTCCTGACTCCTAATCAAAAGTCTAGTCATTTGTAGATAAAATTTATCAAACTGGTATAAGAGGATCTATAAGTATGAAAATCATTAAAATTAAACTGATTGATAGTGTTAATAATAAATTTCATGTAACTTTAACTTTAATAGATACTAAAGATACTAATTTTCACTCAATTGATGGTTTTTTGCCACGTTTACCTGCTCAACTAGAAACATCTTTTAAGAAATGGAAAGAAGCTTATTACCAGTTAGAAGATGTGCGGAAAGTAGCAACTCGCCTTAGCCCAAAATCAGTGATTAATCATTCTAGTTCTGAACAAAAAGAACAAGTTAAAATTACTCTTAATCAATGGCTAGATAGTGGGGAGAGTAGTTGGCAACCTATACGAGATGAATTAATTGCTGTTTTAAGTTCTCTACAATCTTCTGAGTCAGAAATTCGCTTATTTTTCGATATTCAAAATCCTAATTTACGTCGGATTCCTTGGCAAGAATGGAGTTTATTTGAGTCTCGTTTTCCCAATACCGAAATTGCTATCCGAGTTAAGGGTAGAAGTAGATTTCAAGGAGTGCGTAAATTATCGAAAGTAAGAATTATTTTGATAGTTGGCAAGAGTGATGTTATTAATACAGAGTTAGATTTGGAGGTAATTCAAAAGTTACAAGAAAAGGGTGCTGAAGTTAAATGTTTAAATCAACCAACTAGGGAAATTTTATCTAATGCTTTGCGGGAAGAACCTGGTTATCACATTTTAGTTTTTGCTGGTCATAGTTGTAGTAAAGAAGATGGTTCAATTGGTTGGATAGATTTGAATGATGAGGATAGATTAAGTATTGAAGAGTTTAAAAATTCTGTGAAATATGCAATAGATAAAGGGTTGCAATTAGCAATTTTTAATTCTTGTGATGGTTTGGGTTTAGCCAATCAATTAGCAAACCTTGGTTTATCACGAATTATTGTTATGCGGGAACCTGTTCCTGACATGGTGGCAGTTAAGTTTTTGGAGTATTTCTTTGAGGAGTTTGCCAATAATAAATCCTTGTTTGAGTCGGTGCGAATAGCAAAAGGAAGGTTAGAACATTTTGAAAAGCTCTATCCAGGAGCGATGTGGTTGCCTACTATTTGTATTCAAGAAACAGCTTTGTCTAATTCTCTAAATTGGCAGCAGTTAATTCAGCCAAATTTATGTCAGAAACTGATCGATAAATTTAAACTACCGCTAGGCTTAACAGCCGGATTTTTATTGGCAATTTTGGCGATGAATTTGGTTAAAAATCAATTCATTCCAAGTGGAGAGATACCACCGACACCAGAAATTTATCAAAATATTAGTCAGGGAGAAAAGCTGTTAATTTCTTCAAAGAAAACCCAGGCAAAA
>JBFRWR010000633.1:0-11081 GCA_051439685.1 Trichodesmium sp. | reverse complement strand
GAAATATACGCTACTGCTTCAGGATAGTTTAGTTTAATCCCTTTTTCCTTTCGTCTTTCTGCAAGTAAAGCAGCAGTAAAAATCATTAATTTGTCTTTTTCTTGGGGTGATAGCTGCATTATTTTATCGATCTAATTTTTAATATTTTGACTAAATATAAATAATTAATAGTTAATAATTAAACAAATTAGGTTTAAAGCCTCCCCTTGGATAGAGGATAAAATCAAAAATTTTCCTTTGAGTCAATCCCCTTTTTTTAAGAAGGGGTAATTATTAATTGTTAATTGTTAATTACTGAACAAGCTTCTCTAATAAGATTATCAAAAAACAAGTTAAGAAAAAGTTTTTATTGATACAAACTCGGCAATAATATCATGTTCGCCTAAATAGTTACTATAACTAAAGCTCGTAGTTGGGCTTCAGCCCGAACTGTAGATAGGGCTGAAGCCCAACTACAAGCTATAATTATAACTATTCAACCGGACATGATATTAGTAGGGACGTGGCATCCAACGTCCCTACATTTCCATATTTCAGGATATAATTACTTTTTAGGCATTGCATAATTGCGGGATGATTTTGTCGCGCGAGCAGAAACCATAATCCCCGCGTCTCCGTGTCTCCGCGTCTCCGTGTCTCCGCGTCCCCGCGTCCCCGTGTCTCCGCGTCTCCGTGTCTCCGTGTCCCCGCGTCCCCGCCTCCCCGCGTCCCCGCGTCCCCGCGTCAGCCAAATTATCCCGCCGTAACAGGTGTACTAGGAGGTACGATCGCCTTACCATTGTTATTTAGGTTTCCAGAACTAGCTAAATCACCATAATAAGCATTAGTCAATAATTGCTTAATATCATTAATCAAAGGATAACGAGGGTTTGAACCAGTACATTGATCGTCAAAAGCTTGATCTCCTAAATCATCCAACTTGGCAAAAAATTCAGCCTCACTAACCGAAACTACATCTTTAATTGCCTTGGGAATGCCAACTTGACTCTTTAACTCTTCAATAGCAGCAATTAACAAATCTATTTTTTCATCCTCAGTTTCTCCACCCAATAACAAATAATCAGCAATTCGAGCATAACGCCATTTTGCATTAGGATATTTATACTGGGAAAAAGTCGCTTGCTTGAAAGGTGCATCGGTTGCATTGTAACGAATAACATGAGAAATCATCAACGCATTTGCTAAACCATGAGGAATATGGAATATAGCTCCTAACTGGTGAGCGATAGAATGACAAATACCCAAGAAACCATTCGCAAAAGCCATACCTGCCATTGTTGCAGCGTAGTGCATTTTCTCCCGTGCTTTCGGATCGTTAGCACCATTATTATAAGCAGAAGGCAAATATTTGAAAATTAACCGAATAGCTTCTAAGGACAAACCATTAGTATATTCAGAAGCTAAAACAGAAACATAAGCTTCCACCGCATGAGTCAAAGCATCAACTCCGCCAAAAGCAGTCAGACTTTTTGGCATATTTAGCACCAACTCTGGATCGACTATTGCCATATTCGGAGTTAAAGCATAATCTGCCAAAGGATACTTAATATTATTCTGGCGATCAGTGACTACAGCAAAAGGCGTAACTTCCGAACCCGTACCCGAAGTAGTAGGTACTGCCACTAAAATAGCTTTTTCACCCAAAGGCGGTAACTCATAAACCCGTTTGCGGATATCCATAAACCGCATTGCCAAACCTTCAAACTCAATTTCTGGATGCTCGTACATTAACCACATAATTTTTGCAGCATCCATCGGTGAACCACCACCGATGGCAATAATGACATCAGGATTAAATTTCCGCATCATTTCCAAACCCCGGTTAACAGTATCTAGGGATGGATCGGGTTCCACATCATAAAAGATGTCATATTTAATCTCAACTTCATCCAGAACATCTTCTAAACTATTAGTCATACCCAGTTCATAGATGGGTTTGTCAGTAACAATGAACGCCCGTTTTTTACCTGCTAACTCTCGTATGGCAGTAGGTAATGCCCCATATTTGAAGTAAATTTTTGGGGGAACGCGGAACCACAACATATTTTCTCGACGTTCTGCTACTGTCTTGATATTGAGTAGATGGGTAGGTTCGACATTTTCGCTAACCGAGTTACCACCCCATGTTCCACAACCAAGAGTTAAAGAAGGATCGAGCCGGAAGTTATAGATGTCCCCGATCGCTCCTTGAGAAGAGGGAGTATTAATGAGTACCCTGGCTGTTTCTACCGTATCTTCAAATCGTTTAATATGGTCGGAGTTACTCGGAGAAGTATATAAAGCTGCTGTATGTCCCCGGCCACCAAATTCGACTAGACTTTCGGCTTTGTCCACAGCTTCCTCAAAGTTACTTGCCCGATACATTGCTAATATAGGAGAAAGTTTTTCGTGGGCAAATGGTTCTTCATGGTTAATATCTTCCACTTCGCCAATAATTACCCTTGTTTGTTCTGGGATGGAAAAACCTGCCATTTCAGCAATTTTTTGTACGGGTTGACCAACTATTTCTGCATTTAATCGTCCATTAACAATAATTTGACTCCGTAGCTTGTCTTTTTCTTCGGGACTTAAGAAATGAGCGCCTCGGTCAATAAATTCTGCTCTAACTGTATCATAAACACTATCTACCACAACTACTGATTGTTCGCTGGCACAAATCATCCCATTGTCGAAAGTTTTACTGAGAATAATTGAGGAGACTGCCATTTTGATATGGGCGGTTTCATCAATCAAAGCTGGAGTATTACCAGCGCCAACTCCTAGAGATGGATGACCAGAGGAATAGGCCGCTTTGACCATTCCTGGTCCCCCTGTAGCCAAAATCAGTTTAATTTCTGAATGCTGCATTAGTTGTTGGGACAGAGGAACTGTTGGTTCGTCTATCCAACCAATAATATCTTCTGGTGCCCCGGCGGCCACTGCTGCTTCTAGAACTACTCTAGCTGCTTCGCAGGTACATTTTTTGGCTCTAGGGTGAGGTGAAAATATGATTCCGTTACGAGTTTTGAGACTAATTAATGATTTAAAAATTGCTGTTGATGTGGGGTTTGTTGTCGGAACTATTCCTGCTAATATTCCTACTGGTTCGGCAATTTTTTGGAAGCCAAAAGATTTGTCTTCTTCTATAACTCCGCAAGTCTTTTCACTTTTGTATTTGTTATAGATAATTTCTGAGGCAAAGTGATTTTTAATTACTTTGTCTTCTACTACTCCCATACCTGTTTCTGTGGCTGCCATTTTTGCCAAAGGAATACGGGCGGAGTTAGCTGCTAGGGCTGCTTTTTTGAATATATGGTCTACTTGTTCTTGAGTATAGCTAGCATATTTTTTTTGAGCTATTTGTACTCTTTGGATCAGGTCTTCTAGTCCTTGCTCGTTGATTACTGTCATAAATTCTCTCCTTACCCTAATTTTGGATTTTTCTGGGATTGGTTCGATATTTATATTATAGTTTTATTCTTGTTTTTATGGGGTTAATTTTAATTATTTTCTATATTTTTTTGTTTAAGATTTGATTAACTTTAAATTAGTATAAAATTTTATTTTTTTACTTTTTATCTATATATAATTACAAGTTTATATGATGTTTTGTTTAATTTTTTTGACCAGATAAGCAGGGACTAATTTGCTTATCATACTATATGTTTTAAGTCAAGACAATGGTGAGACAAAATCAAGAAAATATTTGCAACAAATAGATTATACTAAATCCGGTTAGTATAGACCACATATCTTAATTAAAATAGTTTGACATACAGAGGTGACTATTCAGCCAGACATAATATTATTTAAAAAAATTACTATAATCAGCTTTTACTTGTTCTGCATATTTAAAGGCTACTTCACGGACTAATTCCCTAAATTCTTGATGTTGATTATTCGTAAGTTGAGTCACCTGTTTTTCTAAAGAAGTAGGAACTAATTTTTCATCAAAATCTTGATCTGCTCTAGCATGATCAGTAGCTAGAATTTTTCCCCATTGTTGAGCAACCTTGATGAAACTATCTTTATCAGTTAACTTTTCTGTTTTCAGAGACTTTTTATAAGGAGATATTTCTCTAACAGAATAATCACCAGAAAAATCTCCATCGGTAGGATTATTATCTACAAGTTTCATCCATCCTAAAAAATCATCAGCGTGTTTGATTAAGGCTTTATAACCTGTTGCTTGGGTTTGACCATTATTCTTAAATAACTTATGATAATTTACCCGATCGTATAAGCTAAAAAAATCATAAGCAGCAGGTTCAGACTGACGTTTAATATCAAGAATATGGTCATCATCTAAATCATCTTTTTTTCCTTCTATTAACAGGTAATAACGTGGTGTTCCTAATGACCCTAATCCTGCATTTAACCTCTGAGCAACATCTTTAACTTGAAAATATTTTGAGTCATAATTTAACTTTCCCTTCAGGGTTTTACCATAATTTATTATTTCTGATTCAATAGCTTTTTTGGCATTAGATGCTATGGCTAAATCTTCATTATCAATATCAAATAATCGTTTACCTTCTACAACTTTAGTCCACTTATCTAGCATTTCTTTTCTAGTTTTTTTGGCAGATTTTTCCAAAGTTTTAGCTACCTCTCCTGTAGTATTTTTGGCTGTGAAATATATTTGAGTTTCATCATCATTTCCGACGTAAGATTCTAGAGTATCCAGATAAGTTTCGGTAAAATTATCAATTATTTCTTCCTGTTCAGATTGAGATAAATTAGAATTAATATTAGCCACTAAAATTATACTGGTTGCCAAACGCCATAAATCATATTGATAATCAGCAATAACTGACTCATCAAAATCATTTAGATCGAAAATAATTTCCCCTCGATCATTATTAAAAGTACCAAAATTATCAACATGACAATCTCCTAAAATCCATGTTTTTGTTTTATAATTACCAAATTTAGCCAGTCTACTGTCATTAGCAAAGTCACGCCAAAATAAAAAGTTTGTTGCTCTATAAAATGTAAATGGTGATTCAGACATTCGAGCATATTTTTCAGCTTTCAATTGTTGGCGTTTTTGAGGATTAGTACCAGATAAAATAGAGTCTGTTTCTGATTCGATAGACTGCAAAACTTGTTGATGACGCTGACTATGATTAATAGGTTCAGCTAAAGTAGGGTTAAATATTGAAAAAGCATTTATGCTGAAAAAAACAGTAGTTAATATTAAGCAGATTTTTAATTTTTTAGATAAATTATTCATTATTATTACTCAAAAATTCTCGGATATATTGATTTACTAATTCAGGTTGTTCTTGTTGTACTGAATGACCGCAATTAGGAATATAGCGAATCTGAAAATTTTCTACATATTCTTCCGTGCCATAAGTTAATTCTTTCCCTAGAGCTTTATCATCTTCACCCCAAATCATTAAGGTAGGAATTTGTAAAATATTCCATTCTTTCTTGTCAAAAAAGACAGGAAGTAGATTCCGATAATAATTAATCATTGAAGTTAAAGCGCCTGGTTTAGCTACGGCCTGCTTATATGCTTCTAAATCTGCTTCAGTAAAAGTAGATTTATTCACTGCCATATTTGTAAATACAGAACTAATAGCCTGATAATCATCAAATTGAAAAAACAATTCTGGCAAAAAAGGCAACTGAAAGAAAAATATATACCAACTTTTTAAAAGTTGTTCTGGAGTGCCTAATCCTTTCATAAATTTTGCAGGATGAGGTATATTCATTACAATTAATTTTTCAACCATTTCTGGATGTTGATAAGCAAAATACCAAGCTATTATTCCTCCCCAATCATGTCCGACTAAAATACATTTTTCATAACCTAATCCTTTGATGAATTTTTCGATATCTTTGATAAATTCTGCCATTACATAAGCAGATTTTTCTTGAGGTTTATCACTTTGATTATATCCTCTTAAATCGAGGGCAACTACTTGATAATTTTGAGCAAATTCGGGAATTTGATGTCTCCAAGAATACCAAAATTCAGGAAATCCATGTAACATTAATATTAAAGGACCTGAACCTTGAGTCACATAATGTAGATTAATGTTATTTGCTGTGATAAAATTACTAGACCAAAGATTTGTGATTGACATTAATAACTTCTGGATAATTAAGGTAATTTGAACATCGTGAATTAGGGGTCGCTTAATTAAGCGATGAATTTAGAGTGATTATTCTAGATAATACCTGATTATAGATAATAGTTAAAAATCTCCAACATTATGACAAAAATGGAAACCCCCACGACCTAAATTTCACCTGTAGTTGTAAGGATTCAGCAGTCAGCACTCAGGAATCAGCTAATCGCTTGATTACAATTAGAGTTGATAAATAGAGCTAGTCGCTATTGTGCTTCAATTTTCTGGTTAAAAATATAGTAGTATAGTAGAAATTCAGCAAATGTTTGCTTTATTGATTAAAAAGATGTTAACGAAGTTCCTCCGTAGGAGGCTAGCTGTTAGCTAATAGCTGAATGCTTACCTGTAGTTTAAATATATAAATAACACAGCTTTCTAGCCTATAACAAGCAAGATGCTTGTGTTACTAACATTATTTGACTAACTTCTAACTATTCTCAATTCAGACTCCAAAAAGTAAATATTATCTATATAAATTAAAATGCTAAAAGCAATTTTGTTTGACCTCGATGGCACTTTAGCAAATACAGACCCCTTCCATTATGATGTCTGGAAAGAGATTTTAAATAATTATGGAATAACTATTGACCATAACTCTTATAAACAACATATTAGTGGTGGAACTAATCCAGCAGTTATTGCAAATTTACTACCACATTTATCAACAATAGAAGCAGAAGAACTAGCAAATTATAAGGAAGCAAAGTTTCGAGAAATGGCTCTAAACTTACAACCATTAACAGGATTATTAGAGTTTATTAAATGGGTGGAAAAACAAAAACTCTTGAAAGCTGTTGTGACAAATGCTCCTTCAAAAAATGCTGAATTTATGTTAGATGTTTTGCAATTAAAAGATGTTTTTCCCCTAGTCATTTTAGGTAGTGAAATGCCTGTGGGAAAACCTGACCCTGCACCTTATAAATTATGTTTAGAAAAGTTAGAAATTTCTCCTGAAGAGGCAATTGTTTTTGAAGATTCTCGTTCGGGAATTAAGTCGGCGGTAGGAGCAGGAATTTATACAATAGGAGTTGCTTCTACCCATGAACCTGAATCTTTATTAGAGGTAGGAGCGAGTATTGTTATTAATGATTTTAGTGATGAAAAATTAAAGCAACTTTTAGATAATATTATGTCCGCTTGAATAGTCATTTCCGTTAGCCTCCTGTGGAGGAACTGTGTTAAGCTAAGACGCATTTAAAATGTGTCTTAGCAAGTCAGAAGTGATAAAGATAAAACAAAGCTGATTGCTTACTAATTATCCATTATCCATTATCCATTATCCATTATCCATTATCCATTATCCATTATCCATTAATAAATCCCTACTCCCTCGCTTCAGAAAATACTTGATGCCTAATTTGTACTTCCGGGTCTACTTCTATCCATAAACTTTTCCCTTCACTTTTATTTCTTTGATGAGGATGATAGATGATTTTACAAGGTCCGAGAATTTCTGCTTGGTGACAGAAATTGTGGCGATCGCCTCTTTGAATATGAATTGCGGGTAAAGAAGTAGCATTTTGTTGATTAGCTTGAATAACATCAGGCAATATATGAATAATTGTTTTTGTTGTCCGTTGTCCTTTATTCCATGTACCCTCTGGACCTCTACGACCTGGTAGGATTTCTGGTATACCTCGATCGTTAAGAGGTATTAACCAGGTATGGCCATTTTTATAAGCGCCCTCGATTCGACCTTCTTTGAGCAATACTCGAACTCTAGCTGTGGAGATATTTAAGAGAAAAGCTGCTTCTGTTGTACCTACTTCCATTTTAATAAACTATTCCGAACTATTTATTTGAGTATAACGTTGTTGACCTCCTCTTTGATCTGCAACGTCATATTAATTTTGTATAGTGCTAGGGAGCAGGGAGTAGGGAGTAGGGAGTAGGGGAGAAGAATTAATGATTTATTCGTATGGGATTGATTTTATTTTTAATTATCGGAGATGTTTAATAGGTCATTTCAGTTATCAGTTAGCCTCCTACAGAGGAGCTACGCT
This sequence comes from Trichodesmium sp., assembly GCA_051439685.1. GTDB lineage: Bacteria > Cyanobacteriota > Cyanobacteriia > Cyanobacteriales > Microcoleaceae > Trichodesmium. The sequence goes on along the minus strand of JBFRWR010000633.1, from coordinate 2,956 downwards.
ATCAGTTATCAGCACCTCCTGCTGTTTGCCCAGCATTCCGTAGGAAACCAGGAGGCTTGAAAATACGGAAAATTCTTTTTTTATCCTCTTGTAGAGCGACAGCTCGTGGCGCAGCCAAGAGGAGGCTTGAGACCAAAATTTTTCGGTCAAGAAGAGGTAATTGTTAATTATTGAAATATACTCTCTTATGGTAATAAGATTAAATTTTTCTAAAAATTAGAGCGATTTTGCATATTTTTATGGTAATTTTATCGAACTAATAAAGTATTGTCCTTGCTAATTTTTTAAGATACCTAAGATATATGTTACCCAAGCCAAACAAAATCTGGAACCCCAAAATTTGGGCAAGCTGGAAACCCTTTGGTATTGGCGAACAATACCCCAATAACTACTGGGAACTGCTCCGCGCTGGAATAGAAAACCTCGACCAACTTCCCTACGCTTGGGAAATACTTAATAAAGGAGTCTGCGACGGTTGTTCCCTGGGTACAACGGGTATGAAGGACTGGACTCTTGATGGGTTTCACCTCTGCAATGTCCGCCTCCGACTCTTGCGCCTCAATACTATGGCAGCTTTTAATCCAGAAATACTGGCAGATGTTTCTCAACTGCAAAATAAAAGTAGTAAGGAACTTTTAGAAATGGGGCGACTGCCTTACCCCATGCGCCGTGACAAAGGTGATAAAGGGTTTCGGAGAATTAGTTGGGATGAAGCTTTGGGGGTAATTAGCGATCGCCTCAAAACTACCCATCCGGATCGTACAGGTTTCTATCTCACCAGTCGTGGGACTGTGAATGAGACTTATTATGCTGCCCAAAAAGCTGCACGGGCGATCGGGACTAATAATGTTGATAATGCTGCCCGCATTTGTCATTCTCCTAGCACTGGGGCGTTGAAAACTACTATTGGTGCTGCTGCTACAACTTGTTCTTATAAAGATTGGATCGGTACAGATTTATTAGTATTCATCGGTTCTAATGTAGCAAATAATCAACCTGTTACTGTTAAATATTTGCACTGGGCAAAAAAAGCAGGCACAAAAATTGTTGTTATTAATACTTATCGGGAACCAGGGATGGAACGTTATTGGGTTCCGTCTATTCCAGAGAGTGCTTTGTTTGGTACAAAATTTGCCGAAGATTTCTTTTTAGTTAATGTCAATGGGGATATGGCATTTATCAATGGCACTATTAAACATTTGATTGCTAATGATTGGGTTGATAAAAATTTTATAGATAATTATACTAATCAATTTGAGGAATTAAAACCTTCTTTAAATTCTCAATCTTGGTCAGAATTAGAACGCTTTTCTGGAGCCACCCGCGATGAAATGTATGCCTTTGCCAAAATGGTTGGGAAAGCAGAAAAAGCCGTCTTTGTTTGGAGTATGGGAATTACTCAACATGAGTGTGGGGAAGATAATGTTAGAGCTATTATTAATTTAGCTTTAACTAAAGGTTTTGTTGGCAGAGAAGGGTCTGGTTTAATGCCGATTAGAGGTCATTCCGGAGTACAGGGTGGAGCCGAAATGGGATGTTATTCTACGGTGTTTCCAGGAGGGAGAAAAATCAATACTGAAAATGCCGAAGTTATGAGCAAACTTTGGGGTTTTTCTGTACCGAGTAATCCTGGTTTAATTGCTTCAGAAATGATTGATAATGCCTCGGAAGGAAAGTTAGATATTTTGTTTTCTGTCGGGGGAAATTTTTTAGAAGTTTTGCCAGACCCAGATTATGTAGAAGCTGCAATGAAACGAGTACCTTTGCGAGTACATCAGGATATTGTTTGTTCTAATCAAATGTTAGTTGAACCAGGAGAAACAGTAATATTGTTACCTACTACGACTCGTTATGAAAATCCGGGAGGAGTAACAGAAACTACCACAGAAAGAAGGGTAATTTTTAGCCCAGAAATTCCAGGTCCGAGAATTGGGGAAGCTCGTCCAGAGTGGGAAGTATTTATAGATTTAGCAAAATTAGTCCGTCCGGAATTTGCCGATCAATTAGAGTTTAAAAATACTGAGGAAATTCGTCAGGAAATTGCTTTAGTAATTCCGCAATATTCAGGTATTCAACATTTAAAAGAACCTGGAGATAATTTTCAATATGGAGGTTCCCATTTATGTTTTGGCTGGAATTTTCCCACACCAGATGGTAAGGCGAAATTTTCCATACTTTCTCCACCAAAAGAGGAATTACCAGAGGGATATTTTTTAGTAGCAACTCGCCGAGGCAAACAGTTTAATAGTATGGTGCAGTCTCAAAAAGATGCAATTACTGGAGCTGTACGAGAAGCAGTTTTAATTAATCCTTTTGATGCTGAAAATTTAGGGTTAAAAGATGGAGATGATGTGGCATTGAAAAATGATTTAGGTGAATTGAAAGGGCGGGTTTATTTAGCTCCGATGAAACCTGGTAATTTGCAAGTACATTGGCCGGAGGGAAATGTGTTATTAGATAAGGGTAAACGTTCTGTTGAAGGTGTGCCTGATTATAATGCTTTAGTTTGTTTAGAAAGGTTGGATAAAGGTTAGGTTTTTAGAGTAATGGATAATGGATAATTGATAATTAGAGAGAGAATTATTGTCTAGCTATTTTCTGATAATTTCTGACTTTTTCTGGATTAACGAAAATATGTCGGCTCCAGGATTGACAGTCAGATAAATTAATTTCCATGGAGAATAAATCATTATGGAAAATTGCTCTAATAAGAGATTTTTCTTGTCTAGCTATTTGTTTCTAATTTCTGACTGTTTCTGGATTAACGAAAATATGTCGGCTCCAGGATTGACAGTGAGATAAATCAATTTCCATGGAGGATGAATCATCATGGAGAATTGCTCTTTTAAGAGAGAATTATTGTCTGGCTATTTCCTGATAATTTCTGACTTTTTCTGGATTAACGAAAATATGTCGGCTCAAGAATTGACAGTCAGATAAATTAATTTCCATGGAG
>JBFRWR010000632.1:0-3659 GCA_051439685.1 Trichodesmium sp. | reverse complement strand
AATGTTGCAATAGATGTAGGTTGGGTTGAGGGACGAAACCCAACAAAAATCTTTCTCCCCTACTCCCCTACTCCCCCACTCCCCTACTCCCTAATGCACTATTTTAGGTGAAACAGTCCAGTAGTAGACTGACACAGCTAAAACTGTCTAATAGATTTTTGTTTCTAGCTGTCTTTTTCTCCCCACACTTCCCACACTTCCCACCCTTCCCACACTCACCATCTAACGCACCATTTAAGGTGTGTCCGTCCAGTAGTGGAACGATATATCTAAAATAGTCTAAGAGTCGTGGCGGGTTTTAGCTAGAATTTTCTGGTTACTCTAAGATTTAGATAAACCTGCTCTAATGCACAAAATTAGATGTGTTAATCCAGTAGTATAAAAGAATTTGTGAAAAAAGTGGAGCTACCAATGAATGTTTGTTTCTCCCTCATCAAATCTTTCTATTCATCTCTCCTAAGTGGAAAATTAATCATATTATCATTTTCTGAAGCTCTAAGAAAATAAGATAATAAAACTCTTTTTTTAGTTGATGTGTATCAGTTGGGCTATATTAAATTTTAATTTAATTAAGGCTACTACTATCTGACTCCCAATCTGGGCAACTTTCGTCTTCTACACCATAAGGGTGCATTCCACAAACTAATAGATTTCCTCCATAAACTTTACCATGATAGTGAATACATCCTCTACAAGCTGAATGTTTTTCTACTGTAGGTTCTACATGATCCACAAAATAGTAATCTATATCTTCTTCCTGTGTATCAACATCCAATTCTAAGTAAACTTCAATGATTGGATCTATTAAATCATTGAGATACTCATCTATTTCTGAAATAAAATTATTTTGTATTTCTTCGGTAATTTCTTCAGAAAACTTTTCCCATTCATCAAAAACCTCAGATACTTCTTCTGCCATTTCATTAAAGAAAGTTTCGACTTCAGATACAGCAGTTTCAATTACTTCAAAGAAGCTTTTTGACCAATCTTCCATTATTAATATTTTTCAGCTTTTTGTTTGTGAAAATTTAGATTAGATTATTTAGTTTTGTCCAGCTATAACTTAAATTTTTACTTTTTATATTATAAAAGAGTATAGCAATATCATTAGTCTTTCTGTAACCGACGTAATTCTTCTTGCAAATTATGTACTTCTTGGCGCATTTGATTTACTTCAGAGGAGCCTTTGTCTGACGAATTATCATCCTCAGAAAGAATCTCTATACGACGTGGTTCATTAGGTCTTGTTTCTGGAGATGAATCTACAGCTCTTTCCTGCATAGCTTTATTCATCATATCCTCAACAAATTTACGCCCTTCTTCCGTGGTCATTTCGCCACGCTTAACCATTTCATCTGCCAGTTTTTGAGCTTCTGTCCTTAGTTCTGTCAATTTCTGGTTAGCTTTCTCTCCTGCATAAGAGGCTAATCCTACTCCTAGATAAACAGCTCTTTGAATAATTCCTCCGAAATTATCCATAAAAAATATATCCTGGCTCCTAATAATTGGGTGACCCGGAGTCAACGCCTACCACAAGCATCCCGTGTTGCTGCTACCTTCCGGTCCTGACAAGGTTTAGGCGTTCTGGTCGCGCTGGTCCGAATCACTTATTACTATAACACAAATTTTTATTCTGCAACTATACACCACTGATAAATTTCATAAGTGACACAATTATTTTTGATAAGGGGGTCTTCAGCTACTATTTTTTCAGCTTCTGCCATAGATGAGGCTTCAAATAGTAACATTCCTCCTCCTTTTTTTGCCCAGTACCCACTTTTGGCTTTATGTCCTTTAGCAATTAATTCTTGGACATAAGCTATATGGTCTGGTACATATTGGTCAAATATGGTTTTTTCAACTATACCCTTTTCTATTTTGGCAAACCAAGGCATTTTATTTTTTGAATTTTGAATTTAGTTTTAAATTTTATGGGTCAATCAAAACGTTTATTATTTGTGGCTCTTGTGCCACCTGAAAATATTCAAAACCAAGTTACGGAAATTAAGGAATATTTTGCTAAACAATATAATAGCAGTCATGCTTTAAGGTCTGTGCCTCATATTACTTTACAGCCTCCTTTTCAATGGCCGACTGAAAATTTAAGTCTTGTACAGGAGTCGTTAGAGACTTTTGCTCAAAAATTTTCTGCTTTTCCCATTACTTTATCTGGTTTTTCTGCTTTTCCACCTCGTGTTATCTATGTCAATGTTGTTAAAACTCCAGAACTATTAAAAATCCAAAAAGACTTAATTGCATTTACAGAAACTACTTTAGGAATTGTGCATCCCCCTTCTAAAATTCGCCCTTTTTCTCCTCATGTAACTGTAGCTTTTCGAGACTTAACTAAACAGAACTTTAGAGCAGCTTGGTTAGAATTTCGAGAGCGATCGCTTGACTTTGAATTTGCAGTTTCTCAGTTGACTTTATTAATTCATAGTGTTAAGCGGTGGGATATTTGTAATGAGTTTCCTTTCCCAAGTAAATAAAACTGTATTGGCTGTTAAAATATAGAAGTGTACTTAATAGTACGAATTTTACCATCCCAATGCTAAGTTTAATTACTCCATTTATCTCGAACCAGATGTCGAACAATTTATCGTTAAAATTGCTGAAAAAAGAAAAATTGAAGTACAAATCCAGTGCGAGCATCTTGCTCGCGATGTGTGTACTAATGAATGATTGAGAAATCATATTAAAAATATGAAAAAAAATAAGTTTTCAAGCTTTTTATTTTAAGACGATGAAAAAAATTATATTCAGTATTTTAAGCTGATTGCGTCAGCGATAGGTACTAACAACTGATAACTGAAATGACTGCCGAGTAAAATTATTCTGCCAAATAATTCCCAACTTCAGAGATTATTAGATTTCCTATAAACCTGTAGGGATGTATTTAGAAAAAGCAGATTTTTAGTATCTGATTATTGCTAATGATATAATTAGATAATACCTTTAAAGCTCCTATAATTATGATTGCTAACCAAAACACAAATTATATTTCTCCTGAAGAATATCTAAAAGAAGAAAAATTTAGACCCATTAAACACGAATATATTAATGGAAGAGTATACGCAATGGCAGGTGCTAGTGATGCTCATGTGACTATTTCTCTCAACCTAGCTTCAGCATTAAGAAATTATTTGCGAGGCAGTGGTTGTCGCGTCTATATGTCGGACATGAAAGCTCATATAGAAACTACTAATACATTCTATTATCCTGATGTTATGGTAACTTGTGATGCGAGAGATAAAGCATTACCAAATCATAAAAAATATCTTTGTTTAATAGTCGAAGTTTTATCCGAAAGTACAGAAGCTTTTGACAGAGGTGATAAATTTGCTAACTATCAACAATTACCAACTTTACAAGAATATGTTTTAATTAACCAAAAACGTCAACGTTTAGAATGTTTCCGTCGCAATGCTGAAAATCTTTGGGTATTGCATACTTATACTCAAGGCAGTGAAATTCACTTGACAAGCATTGACTTTCGGACTAGCATTAATAGTTTGTATGAAGATGTTAGTTTTGAAGAAAATTAGTAGTTTGTTTATAATTATACGATATCAAAACTTTGATAAAAAAATTGCCAATTATTTTGTTTCCAATTATTAAAATAACTCCTTTATCTCCTTTAAATAATTAATAAATAAGGC
>JBFRWR010000631.1:0-5780 GCA_051439685.1 Trichodesmium sp. | reverse complement strand
ACTCCAGAATTTTTGACCAGGGTTGCTAAATGCAAGGCTGTCATTAAACCATCTCCTGTTATGCCATAGTGAGGAGATAAAATATGTCCTGACTGTTCTCCTCCTAACATTGAGCCTGTGCGCTGCATTTCTGCGTGAACGTATTGGTCTCCTACTTTAGTCCGTAACATTTGTCCACCTAGTTTGTGCCAAGCACGTTCAAAGCCTAAGTTGGCCATGACTGTAGTGACAATTAAATTGTTTGGTAGTAACCCTGCTTTACTCAAGCTTTTGCCCCAGAAGTAGAGAATATAATCTCCATCAATAGAACGACCTTGAGAATCTACTGCTAATACTCGGTCAGCATCTCCATCAAAAGCAAATCCTAGATCGGCTTTATTTTCTACTACTGCTTGTTGCAGTTTATGAAGATGGGTAGAACCACAGTTAACATTGATCAAATTGCCGTTCGGTTGGTCATGTAAACAAATAATTTCTGCCCCCATTGCCTGAAAAACTTCTGGGGCGGTATGAACTGCTGCTCCCCAAGCTAAGTCCAGAACTATTTTCATTCCCTGTAAATATCCTGGTATTAAAGGAGAATGTAGAGATTCAAGGTACTCTTTAATTAATTCTGGTCTATGGTAATGTTGTCCCCAGTTCTTGTGGATAGTTGGAAAATCTGCTGTTCCTCTAATTCCAGATTCTATTTGTTTCTGTAATTCTGAAGGGAGTTTTGTACCGTCGGAACCAAAAAATTTAATCCCATTATCTTCGGGTGGGTTATGACTAGCAGAAATCATTACTCCGCCTATTGCTTCTGAAATGCTAGTCAGATAGGCAACGCAAGGAGTGGGACATAAACCTAAATTCCAAACTTCTAACCCTGCTGTTGTTAAGCCTGCTGATAGAGCCATGGCTAACATATTACCGGAGTTTCTGGTATCTTGACCCATAATTATTGGGCCGGGGTTTGGAGAATATTGGCGCAATACTTGTCCGGCCCAAAAACCTATTTGTAGGGCTAGGGGGGCGTTGAGTAGTTCTCCTACTTTGCCACGGATGCCATCTGTACCAAATAATGGGGTTGTAGGCAGTGAGTTATGATTTCCCGTGAATGTTATTTTTGTGGGTGTGGATAATATTTTAACGGTTTTTTGTTCGCAATTTGCCCTGAATGATGGTGTAGCTACCATAATTTTCACTCCTCGTCAATATTAATTATTCTTTCTCTCAAAAAAGAGAATAGCACCTCCGGACTTAATACATAGTTTTAAATTATTTGGCTAGTATTCAAGAATTTAGAATTTATAATTTAAAATTTAGAATTTAGAATTACCTCTTCTTCGGAATTTATAGCAGTTTTCATTAATATAGAGTACAGAGATTTGAGTTTGAAGGAAGAAGTTTTGTAGTCTACCTTTGTGAAAATCCCTATAAAGAGGATTTTTTTCTATTTTCTCCATCATCATAGAGAGTTTTTATATACTCATTTAAGACTATTTATTAGGTGTAGCTAAACTGAAAATTTGCAAAATTCTAGTTATTGGATTTTAGATTAACTTTTAGTCATCAAGTTGTCTTTTGTGAGAATAATTAGATTTGATGCAGCGATCGCCTAACTTAGTTAATTTGCTTTTTTTCAACTATAACGTTATAGTTATAAGATTTTAAATAAACTATGAAAATAGGATTTTCGACTAGATATAATTTTGAATTATCTCCTTAGTCAGCAGGCCAGTTTTTTGCCAACTAAATTGTTTAGCTCTGGCCAAACCCAGGGTTCTGAGTCGCGATCGCTCTCCCCCATCTTCAGCAATAATCTTCATAGCATCTGTTATTTCTCCGACATTTTTCGGGTTAACCAAAATTGCAGCATCTCCAGCAACTTCTGGCAAGGATGAGATATTGGAGGTAATAACTGGAGTGCCACAAGCCATTGCTTCTAATACTGGAAAACCAAACCCTTCCCACAGACTAGGAAAAACCAGAGCGAGGGCCTGATTTATTATTTTGGGTAATTCTGAATAAGAAACATAGTCTAGAAATTTGACTAATTTTGTTAAACCTAATTCTTTGATTTGACTTTTTAACGTTGGTGTATAAGTATTATCTGTAGGTCCGGCAAACCATAATTCATACTCGGAAAAATTAGGCAAATTAGCAAAAGCTTCTATCAACCGATGCAGATTTTTATAATGGTCGTGGCGACCAAGATAAAGAAAGTAATTTTTCGTAGGTAAGTCTAAAAATTGGAATCTTTGAAAATCATAACCTAAAGGAATAGGAGTAATTTTTTTAGATGGTATTTGGAAAAAATCAGTAATATCTTTTGCTGTAGCTTGAGAATTACAAATAATGTGTTCTGACTGATTTAATACTTGGGGAATATAATATTTGAAATAAGCAGTTAAGCGAGAACCTGGTTTAGGAAAACGTAAAGGAATTAAATCGTGAGCCATGACAATATAACGACACTGAGAAAATAATGGTGCTTCTGGAAGGGGAGAAAAAAGTAGATTTCCTTGTAATTTTTTATAGATATTTGATAAGTGAAATTGAGTCCAAAATAATCGTCGGAAATGACCTTTAGTTCCCTGAGCGGGAGTCATATTATTAGGGATTAGATGGCAGTTTAAATTGGGGATTTTATCGGCAACTAGCAGAGTAGGATTAAGTTGCTGAAGTTGCGGCAGGATGTTATTAGCGTAGACAGATATTCCTGTAGGTTGGGGAATTAATACTGATAGATTGATGATAAGTTCGTTAGACATTTGGGCTCACAAGAATTATGGCACGGATATACTGATTAAGAATCCAACAATAAGTGTAGGTTGGGTTGAGGAACAAAACCTAACATTTTCACTCAAGCAGGTTTAAATCAGACAAAAATTCCTCCTAATTAAATCATACTTTGTTGAGTTTGACTCCATTCTACCCTACCTATAATTATCTCTGATAAATTTACGAATGGCTTTGATTTTAACACCAGGTATTTGATAATTTATTAGTAGGTTAACTAAAGCAGCTATAGACATTTATAGTTAGAGTAGAAAATTTATTTTACGGTTAGGTTGGGTTGAGGAACGTTAGCAGAGCTTATCCGCAGGATAAAACCAACATTTTCACTCAAGCAGGTTTAAATCAGACAAAAATTATTCCTAATTAAATCATACTTTGTTGGGTTTGACTCCATTCTACCCTACCTATAATTATCTCTGATAAATTTACGAATGCCTTTGATTTTAACAGGAGCTATTTGATAATTTATCCACCAATAAATTCAAGCAGCTATAGACATTTATAGTTAGAGTAGAAAATTTATTTTACTGTAGGTTGGGTTGAGGAACGCAACCCAACATTTTCACTCAAGCAGGTTTAAATCAGACCAAAATTATTCCTAATTAAATCATACTTTGTTGGGTTTCATTTCGTTCTACCTAACCTATAATTATCTCTGATAAATTTGACAATTGCTTTGAGTTTAACAGGAGGTATTTGATAATTTATTAGTAGGTTAACTAAAGCAGCTATAGACATTTATAGTTAGAGTAGAAAATTTATTTTACTGTAGGTTGGGTTGAGGAACGTTAGCAGAGCTTATCCGCAGGATAAACCCAACATTTTCAGCGAACCAGGTTCAAATCAGACAAAAATTCCTCCTAATTAAATCATACTTTGTTGGGTTTAATTTTGTTCTACCTAACTTACAATTATCTCTGATAAATTTGACAATTTATTTGAATTTAATATTAGTTATTTGATAATTTATCTACCAATAAATTCAAGCAGCTATAGACATTTATAATTAGAGCCAAAAATTTTGAATAGTGTAGATTTGGTTGAGGAATGAAACCCAATATTTTCAGCGAACCAGGTTCAAATCAGACAAAAATTCCTCCTAATTAAATCATACTTTGTTGGGTTTCATTTCGTTCTACCTAACTTACAATTATCTCTGATAAATTTGACAATTTATTTGAGTTTAATATTAGTTATTTGATAATTTATCTACCAATAAATTCAAGCAGCTATAGACATTTATAATTAGAGCCAAAAATTTTGAATAGTGTAGATTTGGTTGAGGAATGAAACCCAATATTTTCACTCAAGCAGGTTTAAATCAGACAAAAATTCCTCCTAATTAAATCATACTTTGTTGGGTTTCACTTTGTTCTAACCAACCTATAATTATCTCTGATAAATTTACAAATTGCTTTGATTTTAACAGGAGCTATTTGATAATTTATTGGTAGCTTAACTAAAGCAACTATAGACATTTATAGTTAGAGGCAAAAATTTTTGAATAGTGTAGGTTAGATTGAGGAATCAAAGCCATAATTTTCAGTGAACCTGCTTCAAATCAGACAAAAATTCTGCCTAATTCAATGATAGTTTGTTGGGTTTCACTCCGTTCTACCCAACCTACAATTATCTGTGATAAATTTTATAATGGCTTTAATTTTAACACGAGCTATCTGATAATTTATTGGTAGCTTAACTAAAGCAGCTATAGTAATTCTGAGTAATCTATATATTAAAACTAATTTATTTGTATGTTTTTCTAAACTTAATAGGTAGCTATAGATGCTATGATAAAGTTTTAATTCAGGGTTTTTATTAGTAAGAGAAGATGGTTGATGAACTACAGAAATTTTTTTAGTTAGAGCAATTTTATAACCTTGTTTTGCGTAGCGTCTACAGAAATCAAAATCCTCATAGTATAAAAAATAATCTTCATCAAACTGAGGGCATTTTTCAAAGTTATTGAGGTTAATTAACATACTGCATCCTGTCACCCAATCTGTGATTGATGTTTCTGTGTTGGAGAGGAATTCATTAGCAACTATTTTGCCAGTTTCAGGAATAAATTTTCCCCCACCAAACCAAATTTTACCTGTGGGTTCGTAGACGGTTGTTCCTAATATGGAAAAGTCTAGATTTTTGGTTAAAAAATGATGTGCGTTTTCTAGAGAATCAGGTAATAAATAAGCATCAGGATTAATTAACCACACTATTGCTTGAGGATTTTGATTATAAATCCAATTTAATCCTAAGTTGCACGCTTTGCCATATCCTAAATTATTTTCTGACTTGATAATGATTGTAGTCTTGTTTTGAAGTTCATCAATAGAGTCATCATCAGTCGAATTATTAATAACGATAATTTTTGGAAATAGGTGGGAAGTTAATTTAATTGAATTGATTAATTTTTTAATTAACTCAGTTGAATAGTAGTTAACTGTCAGAAAGTAGATATTATTTATATTAGTTTCTCCTTCGGAGTCTAGTGATAAAAGTTTAGGATAAACTGGGTTTATAAAACAACATTTTTGAATTATAAATTATTCAATTATCAACCCGGTTTCTCATACTCCCTTGGGCTTAGAAACCAAACCCCTACGATAAATATTACAACTAATTCTATGCACAGATTACTATATTGTTTAACTAGCTATCAGCATTTAGCAGCTCTGTTTTAAAATACTCTTCTAAACTAAAAAAAAATAATTTTGCTGAGCGCTAAGTGCTGACCGCTTTTTTAATTATGTTAATTCTATTTGACTATCATCTCCAATCATAAACCGTAATGCTTTAGGATGTTGTGGAGCATTAATTAATTGGGCACGACGGCCAAGTAAACTATCAACAATACGTTGATTAATTTCAAGAATTTTTGCTCCTTGTAATATGACACTGTGCTCTAGGTCAACATCAATTACAGTCACATTATCAGCAATACTGCTATAAGGACCAATAAAACAATTTTCTAGGTGACAATTATCACCTATAATGACAGG
>JBFRWR010000630.1:0-8974 GCA_051439685.1 Trichodesmium sp. | reverse complement strand
CAAACTATAGAAGTTTTATCTAAATTTCCTCCAGGAGCAATACCAGGAATATTTTCATCCTGGTGAGCGTTCCATTAAAGTATATGCTTGCTTTTCCTATCATCAAATCATTCCTCAATGCAAAATTTGCCAGATTTTCATTTTCTAAAGCTACCTAAAAAAAATTCGCGCGTCAAAGAATTGTTAGTTGCATCCCCACAATTTTTGTGATAGAATAAAAACTATCTGGGGTCGTTCGCCTGTACACATGACTTTTTATTCAACCAAATTTCTTCCAGAGGCAATACCAAGAATATTTTCATCCTGTGAAGCTTCAAGAGACTATATGCTAGTTTTTCCCATCATCAAATCATTCCATCTATCCCTCCTCAGTCGAAAATCACCAACTTTTTTCATTTTCTAGAGCTACCTAAAAAAATCGCGCGTCAAAGGATTGTTAGTTGCATCCCCACAATTTTTGTGATAGAATAAAAACTAGCTGGAGTCGTTCGTCTATACACATGATTTTTTATTCAACTAAAAATCGTATTGTTTCCACAACGATATAACTCCATTCCGCTTTGCTAGGCATAAGAAACGCCTTGAAAGTTCGGGCTAGAGAAATTCTACAAGCCTTAATTCTAACTATTCAACCAGACATAATATAATCTCAAGTTGTAGAAAGGAAAATCAAGGAAAAAGATACCAAATCATAATGATGTAGTGCGGGCACCTTGCCCGCTAATAGTATACCAGAGTTAGACGAAATTACAAAATAACTTCTGAGTTTTGACTTCTAACTTCCAACTTCAACAACCCACGCCACTCAATAACCATTATAAAAACTCACGCCCCATATAAGGTTGCAAAACCTCCGGAACTTTCACACTACCATCAACCTGCTGATAATTTTCCAAAATAGCAGCCATAGTTCGTCCGATCGCTAAACCCGAACCATTCAAAGCATGAACATACTGAGTCCCCTTCTTCTTTCCCTCCTTAAACCGAATATTCGCCCTACGCGCCTGAAAATCTCTCACATTAGAACAACTAGAAATTTCCCGATAAGTTCCTGACGAAGGCAACCAAACCTCCAAATCATAACACTTAGCAGCCGAAAAACCCAAATCTCCAGTACACAACTCTAAAATTCTATAAGGTAACTTCAATGCTTGCAAAATAGCTTCAGCATCTCCCACCAATTTTTGATGCTCATCTTCAGAAGTTTCAGGATGTACAATTTTTACCATCTCCACCTTATTAAATTGATGGAGTCGAATCAACCCCCTAGTGTCTTTCCCATAAGCACCAGCTTCTCGACGAAAACAGGGAGTAAAAGCACAATGATAAATAGGTAGTTGTTCAGCAGTCAAAATTTCATCCCGATAAAGATTCATAGTTGAAACTTCCGAAGTAGGAATTAACCAGAGGTCATCTGCTGCACACTTAAAACTTTCCTCCGCAAATTTTGGTAACTGTCCTGTAGCAGTCAAAGACTTACTATTGACTAATAGTGGTGCCATAACTTCCACATAACCAGCTTGAATATGACGGTTAAGCATGAATTGAATAATAGCGCGTTCTAATGCTGCACCTGCTCCCATCAAAGCAACAAAACGACTTTGAGCAATTTTCACACCTCGCTCAAAATCAATAATACCTAATTTTTCTCCTATTTCATAGTGAGGCATAATTTTAGGATTTTCAGGAATATATTCATCTCCCCACCGTTTGACTTCTATATTTTCTGCTTCACTTTTGCCTATAGGTGTAGACTCACCGGGTAAATTAGGAATAGGTAAAAGTAGAGCCTCTATTTTAGCTTTTAACTCTTTTTCTTCAGGTTCTAATTCACTAAGTTTAGCCTTAAGTTGGTTTCCCTCCTCTTTCAAAGCTTGAACTTCTGCACCTTTAGGATCGCTACCTGATTTAATTTTTTCCCCTACCTGTTTACCTATCTGGTTACTCCGAGCTTGAAGTTGCGATCGCTCGGTTTCCAATTGTCGCTGTTTTTCATCCAATTCTAGAATTGCTTGTAAGTCGTACTCTCCACGACGGTTGAGTAATTCTTGTACTGTTTGTGGATTTTCTCGAATTTGTCTAATGTCTAACATAATGTTTTCATATACTCTGAATTTGTCCCATTTAACAGAATATTACTTTAGTTCCACTTTGAAACATTAATCATCATCAAAAAAGTCAGAGAAACATCAAACCAAAAATCAAAAAAATATTTTTATTTTTGACATATCTAATTCTATAACCAGAAACAGAGAAAATAATTTTACTTAATACCTCCGAAAAATCAAGCATATATAAAATATCATATAGCAATCCTAAATAGGGTTTGCGCTCAAAAGTCTTTTCGTAGGGGTAGGAGTCAGGAGTCTGGAGTCAGGAGAAACAGGGAATGAGCGAGGAGGTAGTGGGAGGAATTATCATTTTATTTTTCTGTAATATTGAGCAAAAAATGCTAAATTTTTGAACCTTTTTGACCTAAAAGTTCGTACTTTTTCCCGACCTAAAAAGGCTCAAAGCTTTATTTTTCAAGCCTTTGATATTTAATCAGCAAGCCCTAAATAAGTTGCGACAAATCAAAAAGTAGATAAAAAACTTGAAACTCCCACCTGTTAACTGTTCCCTATTCCCTATTCCCTATTCCCTATTCTCTAAAAGCGGTAAGATTTTTATACACAAATAAAATAGGATTGCTATAGTAATAATTTTCCAATAAAAATACTGAGGTATTTTGAGATTATGAAGATTTCTAGATAACAAATGTAAGTATATTTATATAGAAAGTGATTAACAGTCAAACATTACAAATTTTTCAGACAATATTTTTCAATAATTTCTATGTCTGAGCAAAAAAAAATGTAAAATTATGTGATGCAAAAAACATAAATAATACTAATCAATAAATCAAAAAAAACGAATCAAATTATTTACTTAGAAACAAAATATATTTTTGTCTAGATGTAATTTTTATGATATGATTCAAATAAAATTAGATATGTAACAATAAAATTATTAATAAGTAAAACATGAAATTTGCATATTCATTAACAACTACAGTATTAACAGTCTTTTGGTTAACTGCTCCAGTATTAGCTCAATCTAAATCTAATTCAATGGAACGCATTAAAACAATTCAGCGTTTATTATCTACTTATGAATGTCAAGGTTGCGATTTAAGTGATGCTGATCTAAGTGAAGCTGACCTAAGTGAATCTGACTTATTAGGAGCCAACTTAAAAGGAGCCAACTTAGAAGGAGCCAACTTAAGAGGAGCCATCTTAAGCGGTGCAAATTTGATTGAAGCCAACTTAGAAGGAGCTAATTTATCAGGTGCAATTATGCACAGTACAACTATGAGACAGGCTAATTTAAAAGATGCAGATTTGTCTTGGGCTGATTTATACCAAGCATATCTAGAACAAGCCAAGTTAAATGGAGCTAATTTATCCAATGCTAATCTAAATGCAGCCAAATTAGACCAAACTGATTTTTGTGGAGCTACTCTACCTGACGGTAAAAAAAGAGATTGTTAATTAAAGTGCTGATTAACAAAAATATTTAGATGATAGTTAAATTTACTTACTTATCCAGTATTCTTTTATGCTACAGCAGATATTTCATCAACGACTTTAATGCGTCCTTTACAAATAGCCCGAAGTAGCCGATCAATAGAACGTTTTTCATCTTCTGGCAAAGACTCATCAAACATAGCTGCCATTAATCCATAACGGTCAGCCAACGTAATACAACGTGTATCATTAACATGGGCAAAAAGGTCTCCTAGTGCAGATGGCAGAAGATAAACAGGAGGTTCTTTATACATGACTATCATCTTTCAATTTTGTATTCTTAGTCTTAACGATTTTTATTATGACACGATGATCGAGCATTTATGCCATAAGTGATTACACTTACAAGATTTAGTGATCATAATCACCATTGCTTTTTGATAAAGCATCAAAAGCATCAGTTGATTATATATTTTAAATTTTCCGGAAAACCGAACAGAGAAAAGAAACAAATTAGGTATACCTTAACCTTGATTCTGAATAGTAAAAATACAGTTATGCTCTACCCAAATTTGAGAATAATCCCGATGCAAAATTTTTGATAAAATCTGCTCAAGTTTTTTTCCAAAAAATGTTGACAAAGCAGCTCTAGAAAAGTTAACATTATCTTATAGAGCAAAAGACAGTCAGCCTAATCTAGCAAGAAAAGCACAGCAAGAGTGCTGCTGGAGCGGAGGAACCAAAAATAAGGGGCTTATCTCTGATGAGAAGTCTTTAAAGTTGAGAAACTATTAAAGATTTAGAGAAGGGTATCTCTCAACCCTAGCCCGTCAGCTAACTTCGTAGGCATTGAGAGGAGAATGAAGAGTCAACCTTCTATGAATAATTAGACAGATTGTCGATTCAGTATCCTTGGTTGGTATAGGTCTGATTTATTGCGCCCGATAAAATTGACTCTGACAATCTAGAAAAATGATAGAAAAACTGAATATTCCCCTGTTTGCGACGCTTGCCGTAGTTATTGTAATACCTCAACAAGCCTTATGGAAGCGCATCGGTCGCTTCTTCACGCCCGATCTAGTTATGTTACCTGCATTAGGGTTTTTTTGGGCAGTCATTTTGTGGTCTATGGTTGATACGTTTATCACAACTTTGATACCCAGTCCTTGTTTACCAACAGTTCTTAGCACAGCTATAAGTATTTCTAAAGTATCTAAGGTATACTTAGGAGTAGCTCAAGCTTTCTGGAACTGTTCTAATGAAAGTCATAATATAAATTCCCGATCTGTTCCTCAAGTTGCTAGTCAGCTTGAACAAGTTTATGCACCTGTATAAATATAGATTATCTGAATATCCAACTGAACCCACGATAATTCCTACCCTACATAGTATATTTGCTTAGTGCAATATCAAAGGGGTTGAGATGAATCGCGGGTATAGTTGTGTGTATATAATGCCAGAAATGCTCAAATACTAAGAATAAGCACGATCGCAACGAACAAAGGGATTCAGCAATTTGTCGTAACGCAGCATTTAATGTTTGTCATTTCAGTTAGCCTCCTATCGGAGGAACTGCTTTATCAGTTTGCTACGCACATGTTTGCGAAGCATTCCGCAGGAGGCTTTTTCCTGCGGAGGAGCTACGCTATCAGTTATCAGTACCTCGGAGGCTTGATATCCAAATTTTTCAGTAGGTTAATTGGTTAGGACGTTTCTAAATCCTAGAACCCTGGAAAAGTCTGCTACTCCCTACTCCCCAGCGCGTAGCGGTATAATAGAAAAAAATATTTCTGAGTGTTATTTGTACCTCGTAATATCATGTCCGGTTGAACAGTGATAAATAATTACGGAGGAGTCAGGAGACAGGAGACAGGAGACAGGAGACGCACCAGAATCAGAGTCAACCCACCCCTAACCCCGACCGTGGAGGGGAACCGGAACTCAGGAGTCAGAAGTTTTTTATCATTAATTATCGGGAAATGATATAAGTACGGAATCTGCTGTATAATATCATGTCAGTTTATATCGTTTGTCTAAATCCAACCGTAAATATCTACAGGAAATTTAAGTTGTTTTCTTGATATTAAGCCTTGCTACCTGTTCCTTGTTTCCTGTTCCCTGTTCCCTACCTTTGCTATACAATACTGATGCTAGCGGACATAATATAATTTCCAGGATTTAGAAAGCCCAAACATTTTCCGAAAGTGACAAAAAAGAAAGAATATAAACAAGTATATTTTTTTGACAACGCATTTCTGGCAGTTTTTCTCTACAAAATTAGAAAGATTTATAATTTTAGTTTGCGTATTTTTACCGATAAGTAACTATCTATGGTTTCCGTAATTTTACTGTTGTCTAAAAGTATTTATTAGATTAATCTAATAAATTATTAATTACAGCACTTTTGAAGATAGTGAGGTACAGTTATAAAACTATTCTTGTATTTCCTGTTCCCTGTTCCCTAGAGCAGTAAAACTTTGTACCTCATCAACTCGAAAACTGCTGTAAGTTGTAATTAAGTAAATTTGATTGGATTTATAACAAAATCTAAGAATATCTAGTTTTTAAATCCTGGATACTAATTTATATCCAAGTATCAATTAATTACAACTAATAAAATTTATTTGTCGGGGGCGGCAAATATTCAAGCACACTACTATAAATCTACTAATATTTAATAACTAGATACTAGATAGTTGCATGATTCCTCAGAAAAATTCAAGGAGATAAAATGGAGTTAAGTGAAACAGTAAATTTATCTAACAATCTGAACAATGAAGAAAATTTAAGATTTGACGAGGCACTTGGTGCTATTACATTAATTGTAGTTATTACTGATGGGTATTTAACTAATACTGAAATTAATTTACTTTCAACTTTATTAGGTAAAATAAAGCTTTTTAGTAATTACCCTAGTCACATTATAGAAAGAATGTTTGATAAAGTTCTGACTATCTTCAATCAGTACGGAATAGAAATGATTTTGAAAATGGCGATGAAAGGAATTCCTTGCTACTTATATAATACTCCTTTTTGTCTAACTGCCGATCTTTTTTTAGCAGATTCTCAAATCTCTGGAAGGAAAGAACAACTATTCATTAATCTTTGCAATTATTTAGAAATACCTGAAGAAACAAAAGCTGATTTGTTTCAGCTAATGGTAAAACAGTAAAGATTATCAAATTTTAGTCGAGTTTTTTCAAGGGGCTATACTTTGATAGTTTTATTAGAGATTATTTGGCAAATCAAGTAAATTTTGAAGTTTATTATATGGGTTTGTTATAGTGATAAAGTTTTCTGGGAAATTATTGACTATCACAATTATCATTAATGGTTATAGTAATCCTATTTGAGTTGTGTACCAAATTTTAATAGATTTTAGAGAACAGCGAACAGGCAAGATTTTCAGTTGTTTTATTTACTTTTTTATTTGTTACAACCTATTTAATATATTTAGAAAATTATTGTAGAATTTGTTCATTAATTTATAATTACTGATGTTCAGTTAAAATAGCAGATAGTGAATAATAACCCCCGTCAAATAGCTTTTCTCATTCTCCAAGAAATAAATAGAAAACAAGCCTTTGCTGATTTTGCATTAGATAAATATCTGAGAAAAAATGACTTAAATGATGCTGACCGTCGATTAGTTACAGAATTAGTTTATGGGTGTGTGAGAAGGCAGCGATCGCTTGATACTATTATCGATCAACTAGGCAAAAAGAAATCCCATCAACAAAACCCAGATTTACGCATAATTCTCCACATTGGTTTATATCAATTATCTTATTTACAACAAATTCCAGAATCAGCAGCAGTTGATACAACAGTTAAGTTAGCCAAGCACAATAAATTTGCTAAATTATCAGGTTTTGTCAATGGTTTTCTCCGAGAATATATTAGACAAAAATCTAGTATAAAATTCCCAGAAAATCCTGTACAAAAATTAGGAAAATTATATAGTTTTCCTGACTGGATAATTGCATATTGGATAGAAAAATTAGGTTTAATAGAAACCGAAAAATTATGTTCTTGGTTTAATCAAACTCCAACCATTGACTTAAGAATTAATCCACTTAAATCCTCCATTGAAGAAGTAGAAATAGCCATAAAAAATAGAGGAATTTCTGTGAGTAGAATCTCCTCACTTCCGCAAGCTTTAAGATTAACTGGAGCCGTAGGTTCAATTCAAAAATTACCAGGTTATCACGAAGGTTGGTGGTCAATTCAAGATAGTAGCGCCCAATTAGTTAGTTATTTATTAAATCCTCAACCAGGAGAAATAATAATTGATGCTTGTGCAGCTCCTGGAGGTAAGACAACTCATATAGCAGAATTAATGGGAGATAATGGCAAAATTTTTGCTATTGATCGAGCAGCTTCTCGACTGAAAAAATTAGAGCAAAATATCGAAAGGTTACAGTTGAAATCTATTGCAATTGATACGGGTGACAGTCGTAATTTACCCAAATTTATTAATCAAGCTGATAGAGTTTTATTAGACGTACCTTGTTCTGGTTTAGGAACTTTACACCGTCGAGCAGATGCAAGATGGAGACAAACTTTAGAGAATATTCAAGAACTCTCAAAACTTCAGAGTGAGTTGTTAGAAAATGCTGCTCAATGGGTTAAACCTGGAGGTATTTTAGTATATGCAACTTGTACAATTTATCCTTTAGAAAATGAGATAGTTATTGAGTATTTTTTGGCAAATAATTCTGAGTGGGAAATTGAACCGCCTACTGTTGATTTTATGGTTTTACCTTGTGCAGAAGGATGGATAAAAGTTTGGCCTCATAGAGAGGATATGGATGGCTTTTTTATGGTAAAGTTGAAACGAAAAATTATGACAAATGAGGAAAAATAACTATTAGTTATTCATGTGATTAGATTTTTGGGAATTGGTGAATCGAACTATGAAATATTATAAGAAACCGGGTTTGTTGGAGAAAAATATAATATTGTAAGCCATCTAATACAAACCCGGTTTCTATGCTTGAAAAAATCATAGCTATATCTTCTCAGATAAATGAATAATCTGCAATATTGAAATTAGCCATCACTCTATTAAACATCTCCAAAAATCAAAAATTAAATCAATTTCGATCTATAAATTATCAATTATTTCTCCCTACTTACATTTTTTATCAGCAAGCTCTAAGTAGGGCTTGCTGATAAAATCTAAAAGCATTGACAGGTAAAGGTTTTAACATTTGCACGGTCTGGAAAAATCACCTAGTTTTGAGCTGCTTTATAGAAACCCTAACAGTATCTTTGCAAAAGTGAGGATTAGGAGACAGGAGACAGGAGACAGGAGACAGGAGACAGGAGGCGCGGAGGCGCGGAGGCGCGGAATCAGGAGTCAGAATTTCGGTGAAATAGAATAGGGAAAAAAGTATAAAAATAGCCCCAATCTCCCCATCTCCCCATCTCCCCATATCCCCATATCCCCGTCCCCCGATCTCTCC
>JBFRWR010000629.1:0-4084 GCA_051439685.1 Trichodesmium sp. | reverse complement strand
TTTTCCTCACCCCAAATATTCTGATTTGATGTGGTAAACTCTAAATCAAATTTGAGGGTTGTTGCTAATGTCACATTGGGTAAAGCGATCGCTGTAACACTAGCAACTACCATTGATATTAAAGTCTGAAGTAGTTTCATTTTTTCATACCTCTCAACACAAAACTTTGATTCCAACTTCTTTTTTCTGTTGTTGGGGGTATGGTATCCGGATAATTCTGATGGAAGGATTACCAAATAATTAGGGTTTGCTGAAAAAGTCTTTTAGTAGGGGGGAGAAGTCAGGAGTCAGTCCTCAGGAGTCAGTCCTCAGGAGTCAGGAGTCAACCGACCCCTAACCCCTCCCAGGAGGGGAAGTCAGGAGGAATGGGGAATTTATATACAGGGCTTTTCACTTGAGTAAACCACAATGTAGGGACGTTGCATAACAAAAATGCGTTTTCCGTTCCGGAATGCTCCGCAAACATATCGCGCAGCGCACTTCGGAGCTTTGCGTCAGTAAAACGTCCCTACAGGATTATCATTTTTTTATGTGGTTCATAGACTTGAAAACTGCTGTAAAATCCGGTTGAACAGTCGTCATTGCGACGATAGGAAGCAATCTCAGGGGTTCGCGGAGATTGCTTCCTATCGTGGCAATGACGACTGTTCAACCTGATTTTACAGCAGTTTTCAAGTCAATGAACCACATAAAAAAATGATAATCCTGTAGGGACGTTTTGCTGCGCGACATGTTTGCGGAGCATTCCGGAACGGAAAACGCATTTTTGTTATGCAACGTCCGTAGGTCGCAGAATAAATGGGGATTATAGAGGAGATCATTTCAGTTATAGCGCTACACGCTAGGGAATAGGGAATAGGGAATGGGGAATAGGGAATAGTAAACTGTCAAAGGGTTTCAGGATTTATAAATGTCCTAATCTTTGCTTCGACTGCTATATCAGTTATCAGTTATCAGTCCCTCTGCAATAGGAGGCTTGACATAAGGAATATTCTCTTTTTTTATCCCCTTAAAAGGGTATGCGCATACCCTTTTTTTTTTGGTAAAAAGTAAGCCTTAATAGGCAATAGAGGGAATATATAATTAGCTTTTATAAACCGGATTTGGTATTATTTCCTAACGTAAGCTAAGACTGTCGGTGATGTATATAGCAATCCTATTTTATTCGTGTTAAAAATCTTAGTTCTTTTTAGGGAAGACTTAACAGGGAATAGTTGGGAGTTTCAGTTTTTTTACTTGCTTTTTGATTTGTCACAACCTATTTAGGATTGCTATACTTTCTTAGAGTATTGTATTGAAAGTTTTGATATGACAGATTTACAACTTTTCTGGCAGAAAATAATAGATAAATTACAATCACCATCTACAAAGATATTATTTCAACAATGTGCAAAATTGATCGATTTAGATTTTGACAAAAAGAGAGCAATTATTTTTGTTGAAAAGTATTTTGCATTAAAAAAAATAATCGACAGTCGGTATAGCAAATTACAACAAGCTGTTTCTGAAGCATTAGGAGAAGACTTTAAACCAATTTTAACAGAGAATCAAAGCCTTCCTTATAAAAATCATTATACAGACAATCAAAGTCTACCTTGTAAAAATCCTTTTGATGAAGATTTAGATTCAGATTCATCTGATTCAGTAAGTTTAACAGTGGAGGATTTTCAAGAAAGAAAACTTAAAATTATACGCCAAATTGAACTTTCAAATAATACTAAAAATTTAGAACCATTAAATAACTGTAGATTTAAAGATGATCCTATTAAATGGAAAAATTTGAATTTTCGTTCTCAATCAGAAGTAAAAATAGCAGAAGAACTTGACAAAAGAGGTATATGTTTTTTCCCAAATAGTGCCCTGAGATTGACAACCAAAAAAGGTCGTGAAAATAAAGAACCAGATTTTTTTGTATTGTATAACAAAAAATATGCAATACTTGAAGTAGATGGGATATCTCATACACCTGAAAGACGAGTAGAAGAACAAGAAAGAGAAAGAGATTTTGAAAGAAATGGCATGAGGATTTTCCGTTTTGATTCAAATCAATGCTATAACAATCCAAGTTTAGTTGTTGATGAATTTTTAGAACTTCTGAATAATATTTAAAGTTAAGATCAACGTTAGTTATTCAAGTTGAGAAATAAAATATAAATACTCAAAATTGGTATTAATAGGTCATAGCTGATGGTTCAATTATTATCATTTGATTGCCTCCTTTTTGAAATTCATAATCTACTTCTCGAATTTCTGCTCTGTATCCTTTAGTTGATAATTTTTCAATTATTGGCATTACTAATGGGGATATTTCTCCAGAAAGTTTCAGCAGAGGAAAAATTCTTACTTGTTTAGCAACTCGACACATTTCCAAAATTGATTCTAGATGAAATTCTTCTGAAAACTGGTCGGAATATAAAAATAGGAAATGACTACATAAAGCCAAACCAAATTTATTATCTTCAAAAGGCAATTTTGGCAATTCAGCAGTTAAATAACGTTTTTGTTCAACTCCAGCAGGAAAATCTTGTAAAAATTTTTCCATAGCTGCTATTCTGACTTTTCCTAAATTTTCCGGTGACTGAAAATTTTGCCAAACAAAAGTATCATAATTTGCTTTTACTTGGTCAATAATATTTTGATAAACTAACTGAATACGTTGAGAAATTTCATCAGAAGTAAACTGATAAATTGGGTCGCAAGAAATAACATTGTATCCTTGCAAAGTCATCTCATAATTAAAACTTGATGGTCCTGATGCACAGTCGAGAATAGTTAAATTTTTCTCTGCTGAAGTCAAGTCAAACATGGAAATATATTCGTCAAGATTTCGACCCCAAGGAACTACTTTATCTAGTTTAATTGTCATAGTTGGATGAGAGCGATGACTATTTTTCAGAAATAAGAATAAAAAAGATAAATAATATCAAATCCAGTAGCATCGGTATAATTAGATGATTAATCTAGGAGTCAGAAGGGAAGAGAATTTAGAAAGATTTACTAATAGCTGAAGATGAAAATTTTTTTTATACCGAATTAAGCGGATTTGATATAACATCTAGCATTGGAGAAAACTTGATTCTTAAGTTATAGCAATCATATTTCAGTTGTAAGATTTTAGTGGCATTTAGGAGTCAGGAGTTGTAGGGGCGATTTCCTAACGGAATGCTCCGCAAACGCGAATCGCCCGTACAGGAGTCAGAATTTTTAAGCTTTTCAGGCAAAACTAACTATGATAAAAATTCTCACATCTCATTCCTGATTGCTATATCTAATTACTATTGAATCAATATTTCGGAAGAGTAAATGTATCAGGACTTAGGCAGATGTACTATATATAGAGTCAAAAAACTATAAAGTTATAGTTTTTAACACTATATACATGGTATTTGCGTAAGTCCTATATATTTCATTAGAGGCTTTTCCGTAATTTTGCTCCCTTACTCCCTTACTCCCTTACTCCCCTACTCCCCTACTTCCCTACTCCCCTACTCCCCTACTCCCTTACTCCCCTACTTCCTTACTCCCCTACTCCCCTACTCCCCATCTTCTAAATCTTCCCTCCCAATACCTCCTTTGACAAAACCTGATTTAACTTCCCACTTTTATATCCTTCTAAATCTAAAGTGACATAAATAAAGCCAAACTCTTTAAACTTTTCCACCAATTTAGGCAAATCTATTGTCAACACAAACTCTTTAATTTGTTCAGGCAAAATTTCAATTCGAGCGGTATCTTTTTCTGAACGTACCCGTAAATTTTTTAATCCCAAATCTCGCAAATATCTTTCTCCTCTTCCGACTCTTTGTAACTTTTCCAAAGTAATTTCTTCCCCATAAGGAAACCGGGAACTTAAACAAGGTTGAGCAGGTTTATTCCACCAAGGTAAATCTAATTCTTTAGCCAGTTGTCTCACTTCAAATTTAGTAATTCCAACTTCTGCTAAAGGCGACCTTGCACCTCTTTCTTTTGCTGCTTGAATACCCGGACGATAGTCTCGTAAATCATCAGCATTAACTCCATCTACTACATAAGAATAACCTCTTTTTAAAGCCAAAGGTTTGAGAGTATCATGCAATTCACTTTT
>JBFRWR010000628.1:0-6513 GCA_051439685.1 Trichodesmium sp. | reverse complement strand
CAATTACTTTTTTATGAGGAAATTCTTTACCTAAATGAGCATAATAAGTAGCACCAGGACTTAACCAAGCAGTAATTTTTCTGAGGAAAATTCCACCTACAGGCCAAATATTTAATAGCATTAAAAGAATTGCTAAACCAACAGAAAAGTAGCGAATTTGTTTTCCTACTTTTCTGGGGACCTCCATTAAACAAAAGGCTAATAAAATTGATAAAACTGGCAATAATGGCAAGGTATAACGAAAATCTTTATTGATATTCAGAGAGCAAGTTAGGTATCCGCCAATTAAAAATATGGCTAACCATTGAAAAGAATAAAGCTGACTTGAAAAATTTTCTTGTTTTTTATTCAGTATAATAAAGTAAAAAATCAATCCACCAATGGGAATAATTAATAGAGGCAAAGAAATATGATAAGGGAGTAATTTTCCATAATAAATCCAAGCATCTAAACTTAAGAGATTAGGGTCGCCTTCAGCAATAGCAGAATCTACAGTTGCCCGTTTACCAGCAGTTAACATTAATAGCCAATTTGTTCTTGCCCAAGGATAAAAAATTGCGACGGATAAGCACAGAGAATAAATTAGTTGAATTAATTTGTACCACTGTCGTTTGTTGAGAATATTTTCTCCTATCCAAAACAAAGGTTTAAAAAGAAAAAATATTTTAGTTTGCTTAACTAAAATTGCTAGACCAAAAGTTAAACCAAAAGCAGTTATACAAAGCCAATTTTGGAGATTTTTAGCTTTAGATAAAATACCTGTTTTAGTAAATATTAGCGATATAAATTTATCAATCTTTCCTATCTTCTCTTCCCTACTCCCTACTCCCTGCTCCCTACTCCCTTTTGAAAAATACCAAAATGTCAAACAACAGAAACTTAAAGTTACCATTGCCGTCAGAGGATAGTCGAGTAAATACTGTAAACGATATCTATATAAACCCGGAAATAATATACATAAAACTGCTGCCCACAAACCAACTTTTTGATTAAATAACTTGCTGCCTAAACTGTAAACTGAAGTAAGTAAAATAGCACTAAAAAATAGATGTACTAAAGTTGCTTCATCCGCACCTCTACCAAAAACATTTTGAAACGGAACAGTAAGAATATAAGTTAACGGCGGTACCTTCGGCGAAAGCTGCCAAAAATGCTTCCACCATTCCCCAGAAAACAATTGTACATTTTGCAAAGCACGCCAATAGGTTAGGGAACCCGTAAGATAGTCCGCTTGATCCCAAGCAGGAACAGAATTATCAAAAGCAAACCAGAGGCGATCGCTCACCGCCCCCAATAACCATAAAATAGTTAAGGTAAGAATATGATTAATTTTGGGTTGTTTTTTTTCTTGGGCAATCATAATTTAAGTTATCAGTAATAAGCGTAGGTTGGGTTGAGGAACGAAACCCAACAAAGTCAGTCCAGTAAACAGAAACACACAGGACTTACGCAGAAAAACCCAGAAACCCGGTTTCTCGTAGACGTCTATTGCTAAAAACAAGGATTTCTCGTAGAAACCGGGTTTCTTTGCGTAAGTCCTAACACATTTACCTGCTTAATTTTACTACACCTTTATGATATGATGATTTAATAACTAAAGGAAATACTCATGTAGCAAATACTCCCCTTTTAAACACCAATAATTTAGAGGAAAATAACTAATGACAACTGAAGAATTAATAGACTTAAGAACTTGCATTATGGAAGGTAGAAATCATGATGCCTTAGAAATTATTGACGAACTGGATGCTATGAGTAAAAAAGACATAATCAGAAAAATAAAATCCTATTTAACTGTGATGTTAATTCACTTAATCAAAAATCAGGTAGAAGGACGTTTAACTAATTCCTGGGCAGCATCTATCCGCAATTCAGTTCGAGAAATTCAAGACTTAAATTTGAGGCCAAATAAAACCTCTTATTACTTCAAAAAAGATGAATGGGGAGAGGTAATCGCGCAAGTTATAGAAGCAGCTATTCGAGATGCCAGCGTGGAAACATTAGATGGTAATTGCAGTCCGTTTCAACTAAAAGAAACGGTAGAAACAACTCAAGTAACCGAAAATACTTTGAGTTTATTGTCCTTAATTTACGAACATCAACCAGAGGTTTTACCTGCAATTATTGACGATAATTTGGCATTGCTACCCGGTGGGGAAGATTGGAAATTTGGTAGGAGGAATAAATAGAAGATATATTAGAAATTTTCAATAATCAAATATCAAATCAATTATCAAGTATCAACCGTCAATTATTTCCCCCTACTCCTTACCAAATAATTATTAACTATTAATTATATAATTCACGTTAAAAGTCTCCCCTTGAAACAGGAAAAAATTTATCTTTTTTCATTTCAGTCAATCCTCTCACTTTTGGGGAGAGGTAATTATCAATTATCCATTATCAATTATCCATTATCAATTATCCATTAATGAACTCTAGAGACCATTATTCAAGTCTCATTAATATTATTTGTTAGTATCTCTATCGGCTCTATTTCTTTTGCTAAAGGTTTAATATTATTGGGGTCAAAATTGAGACTAGAAAACAAAGGTAAAATTTCTTTAGTAAAAGCCTCTGCTGCTTTAGAACGGTAGCGATTAGGATTATAAATAACTGATAATACCCGATTAATAACTATCTGATTTATTTTAGCCGTAGTCAACACACCATTTTGTAATTCCTTCTCAATAGCTGAAACCGAAACAAAAGCCACTCCTAAACCTGACTGAACAGCATTTTTAATTGCCTCAATAGAATTGAGTTCCATCTCAACTTTCAGACGGCGAGTATCAATACCACTACGAGATAATACTTGGTCAATTACTTTGCGAATAGTTGACTGAGAATCAAGAGTAATAAAGTTAAAGTTGTACAAATCATCCTTTTGAATAGTCTCCTTTTCTGCTAAAGAGTGAGAAACAGGCAAAATTAAGGCCAGTTCATCCTCCGCATAAGGCACAACTTCCAAAGGTTCTTGTAATTCCGGCGGGACTTCACCACCAACAATAGCCAAATCAATTTGTCCATTAGCCACACTCCAAGCAGTACGACGGGTAGAATGAACGTGCAACTGTACAGCCACATCAGGGTATTTTTGCCTAAACATCCCGATCATTCGGGGTAGTAGATAAGTGCCAGTAGTTTGAGAAGCGCCAACAATTAAAGTCCCACCTTGGAGGTTTTGTAAATCCTCGATCGCTCGGCAAGTCTCTTGACAAAGGGACAATATTTTCTCGCCATAAGTAAGTAACAAATGACCAGCTTCAGTTAATTGTGCCCGGCGGCCACCTCTGTCAAATAAAGGTACATTTAACTGTCGCTCTAAATTTTGCACCTGTAAACTAACCGCTGGTTGAGAAACAAACAGACTATCGGCAGCCCGTTTAAAACTGCCTTCAGCAGCGATCGCCTTCAGAATGCGTAATTGGTCTAGGGTGAAAGGAAGCTCAGACATATTATTAAAGGAAAAAAAAATTGAGGGAGTTGATATCCAAAAGATTTTTTAGTAGATAAATTTCTTAACTAACGGCCTCAGATTAGGCTGATTAGATTATGGAAAAGTAAGCTTATAGTATGGTTAGCCTTCAAAAATTATTTATAGTGTTTTCCTCTGTCTAATTAATTTATATTTAAGTTACTTATTAGTTAGGAAAAAATGACTATAATCTCTCTTGGCTTCAGTGTCAAGATATTTACCCATCAGTTATAAATTTGCTCAAAATTAGCTAATAAATAATTCCGGTTTTGTCAAAGAGAAATACTCAGAAAGAAAACGTAATTTTCTGTTCGAGATACTCTTAATTGTCATCTAATATTTGCTTAGTTACTCAATTCTAATTTCCAGGGTATTTTGCTTTAAGCAAATCATAAAATCAAAGCTTTTAGGAAATAGGATAATCCAAGTTTTATTAAATTTTAGTTTGGTATTAAATGCGAATAACATTTAAACTTAAGCAACTGAACAAATGTTAGAAGTAACTCATGCCTATCTAGCATACTGCTGTAACATTCATTCAAAAGTTAACTTTTATTATCAAACTTCCTCCTTTGGCCATGCCTAATCATTCCTTGACCCTTAGCCATTTAATTATGTTGGGGTTACTACTGACTTTTGCGATCGCTCATAGTGGTTTAGCAGCCCTCAGACCTTGGGCTGAAACGAAAATTGGTCCCAGACTCTATCGTGTCTTATTTGCTCTAGTCAGTCTACCACTAGCAACTATTCTAATTATTTACTTTTTCAACCACCGTTACGATGGTTTACAGTTATGGCAACTGCAAGGTATACCCATCGTTAAACCTATCGTCTGGATATTATCAGCAATCTCATTTATTTTCCTCTACCCCTCTACATTCAATCTATTAGAAATTGCTGCCATTCAAAAGCCCCAAGTACATATCTATGAAACAGGAATTATTCGGATTACCCGCCACCCGCAAATGGTAGGCCAAGTTATTTGGTGTATCGGCCATACTCTGTGGTTAGGGACCAGCTTTACCTTAGTTACCTCTATTGGCCTTATCTTACATCACTTATTTGGTGTATGGCATGGGGATCGACGACTTGAAGAGCGTTTTGGAGAATCTTATCAGAAATTAAAATCTCGAACATCAGTTATTCCTTTTCTGGCAATTATCCAAGGACGGCAGACATTGCAGTTGCAGGAGTTTTGGCGATGGGCTTACTTAGGAATAGTTATTTTTATCCTACTGCTCTGGCACAGTCATCCTCTATTAATCCGTGCAACTGGGAGCATAGACTGGTAGCATGATCCCAGGATATAAAAAATTTAATTAATAATAGATTCAAGAATCATGGTTTTGTCAGTTAACGAAAAGACTTTTAAGGAAGAGGTTTTGGACTCTTCTACTCCGGTGTTAGTTCATTTTTGGGCGCCTTGGTGTGGCCTTTGTAAAATGATTGTCCCTCAATTAGTTAAATTTCAATCGGAGTGGAATGGCCAACTCAAGCTTGTCGGCGTAAATGCTGACGAAAGTTTAAAGCTTGCCAGTAGTTATCAATTGAAAACTTTGCCTACATTGATTCTATTTGAGAATGGCCAAGTAGTTAATCGAGTAGATCATTTTCAAGTCCGAGAAGATTTTTTAAGAACATTAGAAACTTTTATGATCGGTTGTCAAAAATGTCGTCTAACTCGACTTTTAGAACCTCAGTTAATGTAGATTAAGTTCTGGAATTAGCCGATAGTTTCCTTAGTCAGTTCAGTTGAAGTAAGCTGTTATGATTTTCTACAATTTATTGACTATGGTATAGGGAATAATAAACAGCTAATAATACTGTTGTTTAACTTCAATAAAGAGGTTAAAACTAGAAAATCAGGGATAATAATTTCCTTGTCAGCTAGTTTTAGCCTCTTTAAATTTTGAGGTTTTGGAGTGAAAGTTTGACTTGGTAGTTAAGCTAAAATATCCTAAGTTAAGTTAAACTAGGAATTTAATATAAAAGTGATTCAGAAACAAAAATGGCTACACTTCAGATAGAAAACTTACCTAACGACTTCAAAATCAATCTCTCGGAGTTATTATCTGGTATCAAACCTGGAGAAGAAATTATTATTTTAAATCAAGGTGTGGCGATCGCTAAGACAGCAATCGCTACTCATGTAGCTTGGGTTGAGGAATCGAAACCATACATAATGGTATAATTCAAAAATTTTTCACCTGTAATAATCTAGAAATTTTATTGAATGGGAAAACCGCCAGAATTATCAATAATTTCATCGACTTTTTTCATCAAAAAAATTGTTTCCCAAATAGCAGCGATAATATTTTGATAGTGGGTAAGCTCGTGATAATTTAGTTCTCTATTTTTGCGGTCTTTTAACCATTTTTGACAAACCTGATAACTACCAATATTAAAGTTCCAAACTTCTAGGGGTACACCTGCAAAATATTGAGTTTTATTTATCCAGACTTTACCAGCAGTTTGGTCTTGAGATGGGGTGTAACTAATATTTTCAACTCGATTATTTCCTACTTCTGGATAACTGCTAATTTCTGAGGTAGTTATTTTCATTAAGTGGAGATTAACCAGACGATCGCCTATTTTTATTAGTTGGAAAAATAATTTTGGGTTGCTAGTTAAAGGAATGTGTGGAAAGTCTATTTTCAGAAATTCGGAGTAGCGACTGCGGTAGGTGGGAGAGTGGAAAATTGCATATATATAGTTAAAGATATCTTCAGCTCCGAATGTTTGTTTTTTGTCGCTTTTACTATCAGTTATAAATTTCATTTTGAGCCGTTTTGAGAAATCTTGAAGAAATTCTGGCGCGAGATTAGGGCGACGACCTATTCCTAATTGTTTTTCACCTGGAGTATCAGGGTAGAGATAGAGAGGAAAAAGGTAATTTATCTCTTTTGTTTTATTTGATATTGCACAAGATTCAATAATATTTTCTGTAACTCCAAATAGATGCCAGTTTCCAGGCTGTGATTGCTGACGAGTTGTAATTAAACCTAAGTTTTCTCCTGCCAGAAAATGTTGCATTA
>JBFRWR010000627.1:0-14159 GCA_051439685.1 Trichodesmium sp. | reverse complement strand
TTAGGACATCGAGTAATTATGATGATTTATGACGCGAGCAAGATGCTCGCACTAATTGTCGCGCGCCGCCTTGGCGGTTGCTATAACTCCGCGCCTCCTGTCTCCTGTCTCCTGTCTCCTGTCTCCTAATCCTCACTTTTGCAAAGATACTGTTAGGGATTCTATATTATGTCCAATTTTATTGGTTAGAACTTATAACTTAATTATTATAATGATTGTGGAATTGTGAGGAGTTAGGTATGCCCAATCAACATTCAAGATTAAGACCCTTATTAAAATTTATTGGCTTAGTGGGAACATTAGTAATTAATGTCAGTTTAGCTCGGCCAGCTTTTG
Source organism: Trichodesmium sp. (assembly GCA_051439685.1). Taxonomy (GTDB): domain Bacteria; phylum Cyanobacteriota; class Cyanobacteriia; order Cyanobacteriales; family Microcoleaceae; genus Trichodesmium. The sequence goes on along the minus strand of JBFRWR010000627.1, from coordinate 13,823 downwards.
CGGCTTTCTTAACAGACTGGTTTTTTGACCCAGATAATAATCAACTTCAATTTACCATCCCACCAGGTACAATTCCTAGCTATTCGGTTGAAAGGAAACCTGCGCGTTTAGTCGTATATATTCCCGATACAGAAGTTAGTGTAGATGTGACTGAGTTATATCCAGCAGGTTTAGTGCGTCGAGTTAGTCTCTCTCAAGAGCAACCAACACAAGCAAAAGTTATTATTGATTTTGCTCCCGAAGTAGCTATATCTAGTAAACAAGTGAAATTAGAACAGGTTAGACCACAAGCAAATAGTTGGCAGTTACGTTTGCTAGTAGATGAAGTAGAAATTGATGAAGCAGAAATTTCTGAAGTAGTAGAAGAACCAGTAATGTTAGATGAAGAGGTAGAAACTACAGAAGTAGAAAATTCTGAACCTGCAGCAGATAATCAAAATTCTACTACTTCACAGCAACAAGATTTAGGTTTCCTAGAAACTGACCCAGAAACAGAATCACCTTTGCCGAACCCTCCTCCTTCTGCCGATCCTTCTGTGCCATTGTTAGTTATTCCCACTGACAAATCTGATTCTGTGAGGTCTCCATTGATAGATTCTTTGGGTAATAAACAGTCTGCAAATCAACCCTCTGAAATTGACGACTCTTTGAAACTTCAGGCGAGAACAAGTGAAGAAAATTTTGTGCCACCTCCACCGGAACCAGAGGTTATAGAACAAGAGGATAGCACTACAGAATCAATAGATGTAATTCCTTTTGGGGAGCCTTTACCCGGTTCATCAGGAGAAAGACAATCTAAAGTTCTTGAAGATGATTCTTCTATTTTAATTGAAGAAGGAGAGGTGATAGGTTTAGTTTATCCCACATCTGAATTGAGGTTACCACGGGATATTGAACAACAAGAGGTTCTACTGCTGGAAGAGGCGATCGCTGATAGTTCCGGTAGAATTATAGTTCCAGCTAAGACTCCTGTAATTGGCAGTTTTGATACTAATCGTCATGGTAGTATATTTACTGTTAGGTCTATATATATAGATGGCCGTTTTATCCCTTTTGCTGCTGAATCAGAACTACTGCGAGGTCATCCTCATGTGAATGGGAAAGTTTTAGCAGGTAGTAGTGTTGGTGGAGGATTAGCATTACTATTGCTGACTGGTTCGGGTTTAGGTTTCTTAGCAGGAGCAGCAGTTGGAGCTGGTACTGTTGTGCTTACTTCTCCTCGTTCCGTCACTATTGAAGCAGAGCATATTGTAGAAGTTCGAGTGGTTGAAGATTTACCTCGTTCGAGATTTTATGATATTAGTCGTTTTTAGGAATTTAAAGGGAACACGGAGGAAAGCTTAAGAGCAAGCAAAAAAACTTAAATTTCCTGTAGATATCTACCATTGGCTTTACAAAAACGATATCAACGGACATGATATGATATCTTAATTGTTTGGTAAGTTAGTTAATTGTATTTAATTATTGATTAATCAAGAAATTTTTAAAGATTTTTAAATCATTTTTTTGTTTCTCTATACACGTTTGATTTAAGTTTGACCAAAATTTTTTTTATTCTTCCTTTCAATTCTTCTTTTGCTAGATATAGTTGAATTACAACATAGCTAAAATTTTAGGTAACAGATGACTAGGAATTTTGGAAAAAGCCAGATTTTGACCTTTAATTCCATATCTATCGTAGAAAGTACGGATAATTCTCACAATATAATTAATAGTAGTTTCCTGCAATTCTATTTGCTCAATCTTACTCTGCTGCCAACCAACATAAGCTAATAAGTGATAATCTAAAGCGGCTTCTAAATTACTTATTTGACTGTTTTTTGTGTCGTTTTCTATTACTTGATAATAAGCAAGTCCAATATTGTTATAAGTAGCCAATACATCAAAAGTAACTTGAGACTGAGGAAACTGTTGGACTATATTTACTGCTTGGGAATAAACGGCGATCGCCTCTTGAAAAAGTTGGCTCTGAATTTGCTGGTCTTCAAATTGATTAGCTAAATGCCAATATGCAGTACCTAAGTTATTTTTTGTTGCAGCATAGGCAAGGGGAGCTGTTTCTGGAGTACGATATTTTAAGGCTTCTAAATAAGCATCTATTGCTTTTAATATTAAATGCTCTGATGCTTCTGTCTGAAATTGAGCTAAGTTCCAATAAGCTATGCCCAAGTTATTTTGAATCATGGCATAGTCTAAAGGTTCAATTTCTGGTGTAAAATAATCTATTGCTTCAGTGTAGGCTGAAATTGCTCCTTGCAAATGTTCAACTTCTTGAGTATGTTGAGCTAAATTCCAATAAGCTGCTCCTAAATTATTTAGGGTTGAGGCATAATCTTGAGAATTACCAATTTTGTCTATATATAAGGTAGCTTCTTGGTAAGCCATTACTGCTTTTTCCCAATTATCTTCTGTTTTCTGATAATTAGCTAGATCTCCGTAAGCAAGACCGAGATTTTTCTGTAATCTGGCATAAGTATCTTGCTGAGATGGATTAATCTCACCTATAGCCATTTGATAGAGAATTATGCTTCGCTCTAAATAAATTAATGAGTCAGATTTACTATATTTTATTTCACGGGATAACATCCAGTATAGAGTACCAAGGTCATTAAGTATATCAAGAAGTGGGATTTTTGATGGAGAAAGTTTGTCTATACTTCCAGTATGTTCCCATGTCCACTCAAGGACCATCTCATAAGCACGAATGGCAATAATTAAGCTTTGCTCTGTGACAACTCCTGCTAGGATGCGATCTCGATAAAAGTCCCCTAAAGTTTGATAAGCTACGGCTAATTCAATGGATGGATATTTAGATTGGTTTAAGTCTTGAATTTCTTTAATTATCTGAAACTGCTGTTTTTCTAGGGCAATTTTTTCTGCACCAGACGTTCGAGAAATTTCAGCCCAAACCAAGTTAGCCATTTTTACTAATTCTAATTCTGGATGTTTGACATTTTCCTGGTTTTGACTATCAGAAATTGAGAACTGTGGCAGTTTTTCTGGAGCGGGAGGAAGTAGGTAAGCTGTAGAATTTTCTGATTGAACAGTGTCAGTTTTTTGTTCTAATGCCATTAATGGTTTGACACTGTTGATAATAGTTGGAACAGTTGTTGATGGAGAGAAGGATAAAGTTTTTTTTGTGTTTGGGAATGATATTTTTTTTTGTTTAGGAGTTATGGGGGTAGGATCTCCTTCAAATTCAAATAGTTTTGTATGCCAATTCCAAAATTCTGGTGCTGACTGTTTGATGTTGTTTAGCCAGGGTTTGGTTACCCAAAGTAATATATTTGATTCTAATTTAGATCGGTCTTTTGCTATTTTTTCTAGGTTCCGAATAAATTCCCATTGAACTACTGATGGTTGTTTTGTTAGGTTTTCTATATCTACAATTTGAAATGCTAATATTTGATATTCTTCTGTTTTTTGAAATTGGGGGTTTTTGTCAAACCATTGATTAATTTGATGAGCTGGATTAGGATTATTTAGGTCTAAGTTTAGGGTGGCAAATAATATTTTTTTATTGCTATTTTCTAGTTGAGTATAATCTATCGTGTTTGTTAAGTCTGCCTCTAAATTTTCAACTATAATATTTTTTAACTGTTGATTGTCACATACAGCTATAAAAATTTGAAGGCGTAAATTTGAGGATAAGAGTTGTTTCAATAGTTGATAGATTTGCCAATTCGATTCAGAAATTGTTGGGGCATTAATGTCTATCACTGTTCTGTTAGGGGGGTAGGTGAATTACAAAGAATTATGAGTTTATTTGATGCCAGATTGTTTGTCAAAGAAATATAAATTAAGTAGATAGGGAACACTTAACTGGGAACGGGGAACAGGTTAGGAAGAAATAATCGACAACTATTTTTCTTAACAATAAAGCAATATATCTATCTACCAGATTTCAATCCCTTGAATTAGTAATACTTGCTATATTTTGGTAACTACTCACTCTTTTAATACTTATTTTACAAACATTCTCTGATTCAATAGTTCGGTATGATTTTTATTTTAACCTAGCTATTTATATTTTTATAGGATTTATTTTTTAATCTGGCTAAACAAAATCAGATTTTCAGAATAAATTACAAAATTATTGATATGGAATTTGTAAATTTGATTAGGTATAAAATTTTTGATAAGTTAGAGATTTGAACGAGGCACACAACAAGAAGTAGTTTCAATACACAATAGTTTAGTAATTCAGGAAACAAAGAATAGAAAAGAAAAAAGAAGAAAATCCACTTGTACCTTAATCAACCTTAATAACTTCAAAAACACTATAGCAATCCTCTTTTTCTCGTGGCAAAAATCTTAGTGCTTTTTAGGGAATAGGGAATAGGGAACAGGTAGGAGTTTCAACTTTTTTATTTACTTTTTAATTACCCGCAACCTATGGTCGGATTTCTATATTATTAACAGTAAGTATTTAGCTACCTATTAGAGGTGAGCTATAGCTGCTTTTTTAAATTTAAGTTATTAATGGAGCTTTTAGTTTATATTTGCCCAGTCGTGCATAGTAATAGTAGAGAGTGTGAGAACATAGGGAGTGTAGAGAAAAATTAAAAAATATATATCTTCACTTATCTAAACCGGAGTGAGTATCAACAAAGTTAAGAATAATTCTTGCAGGAGCTTTGATGAAAATAGCTAAACCAGACTCCCTAAATTTAAGAAGTCTGGTCTATTTATTAATAATTTATCCTTAAATATTAAGCAGAAACAGAAAAAGCAACAAATACTAAACTAACAATTAATACAGCTCCTAATGCTCCTAAAATCAGATAGTTCATTTGTTGTTTCTGATCTGGAGCATCAGCTTGATAAACTTTTGGCTCTACCGCAAAATTATTCAAGCGTCCACCCTCTTCTGTTGTATATGGCATAATTAAAAGTCCTTTTAACTTAATTTTTCTTAACTATTAACCACAATAACATAAATTTAAGGAAAATAGGAAATTATGACTACAGCTAAAGACTGTTAATGGTTCCTGTTAAAGGCGAAGAGGCGATCGCGTACTCTTTCTTGGGTATTCTGCCAGCTAAATAAGCTAAACGACCTGCTTCTGTGGCTATTCCCATTGCTTTAGCCATAATAGGTGGATTTTGAGCTAGAGCGATCGCTGAATTAATTAGTAGAGCATCTGCTCCCATTTCCATTGCTTGAGTGGCCTCACTAGGAGTGCCAATTCCTGCATCAACTACCACAGGAATAGTCGAATTGTCAATAATTATGGCTATATTGGCTGCATTTTGGATACCCTGGCCCGAACCGATAGGAGAACCCAAGGGCATTACTGTAGCACAACCAACTTCTTCAAGTCTTTTAGCTAGAAGTGGGTCAGCGTTAATATAGGGTAAGACAGCAAAGCCTTCTTTAATTAATTGTTCTGCTGCTTGTAGGGTGCCGATGGGGTCTGGAAGTAGATATTTAGGGTCTGGAATAACTTCAAGTTTGACAAAATTATTATCTTCTTGGCCTAAGAGTTTTGCCATTTCTCTGCCTAGTCTAGCTACTCTAACTGCATCTTCGGCCGTTTGACAACCTGCTGTATTAGGTAACATCCAGATTTTTTTCCAGTCTATGGCTTCTGCTAATCCTTCATGGCCAGGAGCTTGAGTTTGTACCCGCCGTACTGCTACAGTAACAATTTCACATCCACTAGCCTCTATACTTTGCTGCATTATCTCCATGTTGGGATATTTACCTGTTCCTGTCATTAGACGGGAGGAGAATTTTTTACCTGCAATAATGAGAGGTTGTTCTAGGGTTTGCGTGGTTAATTTTTCTGCTATTTGCATTGTTTAATTGTGATATTTACAACTATTTTAACTTTGAATTTACTTGGTAAAGTTTTAGCTTGTAATTTCTTTGGAAATTAAATATTATAATTTTGATTTAAAGTAGCTTTAGATAGCAATAATAGAGCTAAATCCCTAGTTTTAAAAGATTAGATAGAGCTTAAGTGTCTTCAATCTTAACTGGAATGACTATCTTATTTAACATAAGGTATCAAATTTGGGATTTTTAGGAAGTAGAGAAACAGGAAATAATAGTAAATTTTGACATCTTTCCCATTTTGTTTGATAGGAGGTTTGCCAAAAACCATAGCAATTATATTTTATTCCTGGCAAAAATTCTACTGCTTTTTAGGAAACAGAGAACGGGGAACAGGTAAGAGTTTTAAGTTGTTTATTTACTTTTTAATTTGTCACAACCTATTGAAGATTGCTATATAAGTTATTAACTTTGACATACAAAACTAAGAAAAATATTCCGAGAAAAGCTGCCTGTTTAATCCAATTTTCTAATTGATTCGATATACAGATTTTCGATTTTAGGAAATAATAGAATAAATATTATATAATCAAATTTTGAAACACTATTTATGATTAACCATAAGCACCATTAGGTAGGAATCCTAAAAGTTGTTTCAATCTTTCATCTGCTTCTTCATAACAATGACTAGGCATCTGATAATTCATAAATGGAGCATATTTATGTCCAACTAATCTTTTGCCATAAGTAATCTGTGTAATGTATCGGGTGACAGAAGATGAATTTCTAGAACCTCTATGCCAAACTTGATTATTGAAACAAACTGCGGTACCCATTCCTCCAAAGCAACTATGAATTTTATCTTCATATCCTGAAATATCGCCGTCGCAAAATTTACCAAATAGATGAGACCCTGGAATAACTTGAGTCGGTCCGTTTTCTGGAGAAAATACATCTGTTAAGTAATAATTAACAGAAAATGCTAGAACGTTTAAGCGAATATTAGTTAGAGGTTTGCCATCAAGTGAAAGAACATGGGGAGTATCATCTTGATGCCATCTGTTTTCTCCTAATCCATCAGTTTCAGGAGGAAGTTTAAAGGAATTATTGTGGATAACATGAACGATATTCGCGTTAGGAATTCCATCATTTCTTGAGTAACCTGTTCCATTTGCTCCACCAATTAAATGTTCTGCAAATGTAACAATTGGTTCCATAGCAAACAAATCTAAATTATGTTGAGAATGCTCAAACATTCGTTCCATTATTTTGATTGATGTGTAAGCTTTAATTAGTTGATTAGATGTGCCAGATTTTTCTTCTTCAGTTTTGTTTAAAATTTTGTCTAAGTCATTTCTCAGAAATTCACATTTTTCGGGTGTTAATACATTGGGAATGACTAAAAATCCATTGGCATGAAAAGATTCCATCCATGTATTTAATTGTTCTGTTGATGGTGTTTTACCTGCTAAATATTCTGACATTCTATTTACCTTAATTCAGATTATCAAAAAACATTTTATACCAATTTTATGTGAGGCTGCATAGTTTTATGAATTTATTAGTTTGTAGTTTTTTATTTACAGTCAACTGTAAGTAAGCTTTTCTTCTCATAAATTCATATTGACATGGCATTAACAATGGAAAAAGCAGATAAACATTCGGCTTATTAGTGATTAACTTTGTTGCTTTTAAATGTTTGAATGAATCAACTTTTAGAGCTAGCTGAATAGTTCTATTTTTATTGTTAATTTATCTCTAAATCTATTCGGATTAATTACTTTCATAAAGAGCGTGAATAGATCGATAATTGTTAATCAGGAAATTACTCGATCAAAGCCTAGCTGACGAGTAATTAATTATATTATCTTTAGATAATCAGTTATAAATAAAATATTTTTTTAGGAATGTTTGATGAAACTCTCCCCCTGTTGCTTATTGTTTACAGCAAATTTTAGATTAATGTGGTTAGATTGAGAGGCTAAATATTTTTTGCAACCAATTCTCCGACCCATTTTTCCTTCTCCCTAAAATCATCAATTATATATACTCGTTCGAGTAGAAAACTGCTGTATAAGTATTGAACTAAACCTGGTATTACTGACAATAATAGAAATTATATAAATAAAAATTTTCACCCTATTCTATAAAAAAAGATAAATACTAATTACTATAAAAAAATAAGAAAAAAGTAGGAAGTAAGCCGGGTTCTGTTCCCTTAACTGAAACCAGTTAAAAGGGCAGTTATCTATCTGGGATGTCTGTCACCAGACACCTCTTGCGGTACACCTAACACCACAAATAAATCTGTGATGCAACGGAATTGGAAAAAGACCAACCATTTTTCCTCCGACCTTGCTCCCCACCGGGGTTTACCGAGCCAGGGCCTCACGACCCTGCTGGTGCGCTCTTACCGCACCTTTGCACCCTTACCTCTATAGACATGATTAATTTCTTGTCCACAAAGGCGGTATGTTTCTGTGGCACTATCCTCACGATCACTCGCACTGGGCGTTACCCAGCAAGCTTGGTCTTTCGGGAGCCCGGACTTTCCTCAGACCCAAAATCTTGAGTCCGCAACTGCCTCCCCTACTTTTTCCCTATTTAAGTTATTCTATCAGAAATAATTAGGGTTTGCTGCAAAAGTTTGTTAATGAGGTAAGAGAATAGTTAAATAATTAATAATGGATAATGAATAATGGATAATTACGTCTTTAAAAATTGATAATGGATAGGGGAGCATGAAAATTATTGATAATTTACAATTGATAATTATCAATTATCAAGATAGGCTTAATACCTGAATTTTTAGGTAATGGTTTGACTGTAAATTTTTCTGCATTTTTCCCTCACATTTACCAGAAAAAATCCTGGTTTTTTGATGTTTATAAATTCATATTATGGAACTTCAGCCAAGAATATTTAACACGGAAAATGATGAATGTCATGGATTGATAGATTTCTTCAGCAGGCCCTAATTAGCAATGGATAATGAATAATGGATAGGGGAGGATGAAAACTATTGATAATTATCAATTATCAATAGTCAATTATTAATAGAGGCTTAATACTTGAATTTTTAGGTAATGGTTTAAGTGTTAATTTTTCTGCATTTTGCCTTCACACCTACTAAGAAAAAATCTCTATTTTTTGATATTGATTCAATGATTTCATGGGACTTTGGGCAAGAATATTTAACACGGAAAATGATAAATGTCATGGATTGATAGATTTCTTCAGCAGACCCTAATTAGTAGTTGAGTAATTTTCAGATGAAAGATTGAAGTATTTTTTCGTTAATCATCTTTTTTGAGAGTAGTTGAAAGATTATTAAACCATCCTTTTTGCCAGAAAAAATAGATCAAACAAACAGCAGTAAGGAACATCACAAATAAGCAAAGAGGATAACCATAATAAAAATCTAGTTCTGGCATATTTAAAGGAGATTTTTCTGGGTTAAAATTCATGCCATAAACTCCAGCTATAAATGTCAATGGAATAAAGATTGAAGAAATTACAGTTAATAATTTCATCACTTCGTTCATTTTATTACTCACAGAAGATAAATAAATATTCATTAAATCTGAAGCTAAATCTCGATAAGTTTCTACTATATCTCTGAGTTGAATTGTATGTTCGTAGCAGTCTCTAAAATAAACTAATACATCAGGATTTATTAAGTTAGTACCATCTCGAATTAGAATATTAATTGCATCTCTTAATGACCAAATAGTTCGACGAAGTGTTAATAGTTCTCGCCTCAGTTGATAGATTTTTTGCATTGTCTGATGATTAGGATTAATTACTACTTCATCTTCTAATACTTCTATCCTTTCTCCATATTCTTCTAAGACTGGAAAAAAACCATCAATTATTGTATCTAGTAGGGAATATGCTAAATAATCTACTTTTTGTCTACGAATAATTCCTTGATTATTTTTAATTCTTTCTCTTACAGGTTTTAGACAATCATATTCGGGATTTTCTTGAACTGTGATTAAATGTTTTTCCCCTAATATGATACTTACTTGTTCTTTTTGCAATTCTTCTAAATCTGAATTTATTCTGACCACCCAGGTAATAATTATTATTTGATTTTTATCATGTATAACTTTAGGTCTTTGAGGAACATTAACTACATCTTCCAGACTAAGAGGATGTATTTGAAAGACTTTTGCCATCTGTTCCCAGAAAGTTTGATTACCCAAACCAAGCACATTTATCCAAGAAACTGAATCAGATTTGATATAGGGAATACAAGCTTGAGGATTTGATATTTGTATTTTAGTTGCTGTATTTTCTGTATAGTCTATTAAAGACATTTTTGATGGTAAAGCATCGGGTTCTAAATCTAAAGTTCCAGGTAAATCTTCTGGGTCATTGTAGTAATATTGAACATGAGATTCTTCTTCTTCGAGTGAGTGAGATTGTAGTTTAAGAGAATGTGCCATAAGTTTCAATTTTTCAGATTATCAAGTATAATTTTTGGTAATTTTAGTTTTAATTTTATTGATTTTTCAAATTTTTATTTGATATAAGTTTCTTAGAGTATGTTTAAAGTAAAAAGTGAGTATATAGGTTTACAATTTTTGCCAACAATAATCTTCCCTATATTGACCTACAAATTAAGGTATAAAACTTTTCCATTCATGGAGAATAAATTTAAAAAAAATTACCCAATCCTCTTCTTGATCAGAAGAGGGAATGAATAATCAATAATTATTCATTATTAATTATCCATTATTAATTATTTATTATAGCCAATAATTATGAAAACAAAAAATATACTTTTTTTAAGTAATGGTCACGGAGAAGATACTCATAACTGTCAAATTATTAAAGCTTTTACACAAATTTCCTCCGACACAAATATATCAGCTATGCCTATTGTTGGTTCTGGTAGTAATTATCAAAAATTAAACATACCAATTATTAATCCTACAGCAAATATGCCATCGGGAGGATTTTTATATCTCAATCCTTTGTTATTATTTAAAGATTTAAGAAAAGGGTTAATTTGTTTAACTTGGCGACAGTTACAGACAGTTTGGAAATTTGCTAAAAATTGCGATTTAATTATGGCTACTGGAGATATTGTAGTGGCAGCGATCGCCTATTCGACAAAGCTTCCTTATGTGGTATTTCTTTCGGCTGATTCTAGTTACTATGAAGGTCGGATTAATTTAGGTTTAATATTGCCGAAGTTACTGAATAATTCTCGATGTTTAAAGGTTTTTGCTAGGGATGCTTTGACGGCAAAAGATTTAAACCGACAAGGAATTAAGAAGGCAGAATTTGTTGGTACGCCAGTTATGGATAATTTAACTTCAACAGGGAAAAATTTACAGCTTAAACCGGAATTATTTACTATTGCTATTTTGCCTGGTTCCCGTTTACCTGAAGCTGGTATAAATTTATGTTTTTTGCTGAAACTGGTTAGAGAAATTGTCAAAGTTATGGGAGTAAATTTTTGTCAGTTTCGAGCTGCAACTGTGTCTATTTTAATGTCTGAGTTAGAAGCGATAGGTATTTCTGAAGGTTGGGAATATCAAAGCGGTAAACTAACATTTGTAACTGAGGAATATGCAATAGAAGTAATTTGTTATGAGGATGCTTTTGCAGATATTTTACAACATTCAAATTTGGTAATTGGTATGGCGGGAACTGCAATAGAACAAGCTGTGGGATTAGGAAAACCTGTAATTACTATTCCTGGTAATGGTCCGTCGTTTACTTATCGTTTTGCGGAAGCTCAAACTAGACTTTTAGGATGTTCGGTACAAGTGATTGGTAAACAATCAGCTAATAGTTTTATTCTTGAAGAAGCAGCTCAAAAAGTAAAAGAAACTTTAGCAGATAAAGAGTATTTAGAAGTTTGTATCGACAATGGTTTAGATCGCATGGGAAAACCAGGTGCTAGTGCAAAAATAGCTGATCATCTTGTTAAATACCTCCAGGAATATAAGTAGCTAGGTGAAATTAAATAGAAAATTATTAAGAGGAAATAGGGAACGGGGATGAAATAATTTATCTTACCTTAGCCGACATCGGTACTATTAGTTTTATATTTTTTAAACGACCTACTTAGCAATGACTTTTCAGCCATTAGTTTAAGTTTTTTGCTTTTCCCTTTCCGGCGTTTTCTTGTCAGAGTTGCTGACTCTAAATAATCAAGATGAAAAATCTCTGGGTAAATTTTCTCTGTGTGGAATTTTCAGGAGAGGGAAGTGGAAAATTTTTCTGGCAATAATTACTATTCAGCCATTAGTTTAAGTTTTTTGCTGTTCCAGTTCAGGCGTTTTCTTGTCAGAGTTGGTTACTCTAAATAATCCAGAGGAAAAATCTCGGCGGAACTTTTCGCTGTGTGAAATTTTCATGGTCGGGAGGTGGAAAATCTTTCTACTAATAATTGCTTTTGGGCGGTCATTTTTCTGTTTTTTGCTTTTCTACTTCCGGAGTGTTTTGTCAGAGTTGGTTACTCTCAATAATCAAAAGGAAAAATCTCGGCGGAACTTTTCGCTGTGTGGAATTTTCCGACTCCGGAAGTGGGAAATGTTTCTACCAATAATTGTTTTTGAGCGGTCAGTTCTCTGTTTTTTGCTTTTCCCCTTCCGGCGTTTTCTTGTCAGAGTTGGTTACTCTAAATAATACAGAGGAAAAATATATTTTTAGGTAATATAAGTATGAGTTAGCTGTCAGCAATTACTATCTGAAAGCTAACTGCTGAAAACTAAAAACTATCAAATATTAAAATCGACAAACCGAACTAGATTGAACAGGACAAATTTTTTTATTGATAGGATTTCCTTGTAAATTAAGGGTACTTAATCTAGTTAAAGATTTTAGGGAAGTAGCATCAGTAATCTGATTATCTCTGAGATTCAAAAAAGTTAAACTCGTAAGCTGAGATAGGGGAGTAACATCACTAATTTGATTATCTACAAGTTCCAGATTAGTTAAATTAGTTAAAGATGATAAAGGACTAATATCTGTGATTTTATTGTTAGAAAGACGCACTCTAGTAAGTTGAGTTAAATTTGACAGAGGAGCAATATCTGTAATTTGATTCCGATTTAAAGCAATACTACTAAGTTTAGTCAGATTTGATAAAGCGCTCAGGTCAGTAAATTTATTACCTACTAAAGCAAGATTAGTTAAATTAATCAAATTAGATAAAGGGCTAATATCTTTAATAGGGTTATTAATCAGATTTATGTTTTTCAGTTTAGTTAATTTAGCAAGGGGAGTAATATCAGAAACTTGATTATTCCATAGATCGAGGTCAATCAAATTGGTTAAATTAGCTAGGGAACTAATATCATTAATCTCATTAAATTTAAGGTTGAGAATTTTAAGATTTTTGAGGCTAGAAATCGGCCTGACATCCTTAATTTCACGGCGAAATATACTGATTCTATCCGTACTAGAAAGCTTTTGATTAGCGACATTACAATCTTCTGTATCAACTTGTTCTAATAATAGATTGATAGTATGTTTAGTTTCTTCAGGAAGATTAGCTTTATTTTCACACCATTCTTGAAATGTTCTGTAGTTATTTGTTGGTTGTGACTCCTGGGAAAATGCGGGTAAACAATGATAAATTCCTAAATATAAAGTCAATGTGGTTGACAGGTAGATTGTTGTTTTGTAGACGTGAGTTATACTTGAAAATATTCTTAACATATTCAGATTTTACTAACTTACTACAAATAGATTCTACTATCTTTTGCAGAAAATTGTTAGAAGCGACAAATTGATTCTGGTTGAATAGGGCAATTTTTTTTGGTAACATGGTTATTTCGCAGATGCAGGGATTCTAATTTTGTTAGAGTTGATAAAGAACTAACATCTGTTATTGTAAGCATTCAGCGGTCAGCTATCAGCTATCAGCTATTGTTTTTAGTTTGAGATTTAAACCTACCTTAAGACTATACTTTTTTATAAACATCTTTCTTTAAGATAAAACTTTGTTTTATAATAATGGATAGCTTTAAAAGCTTGGTCCTATTGCTGATAGCTGACAGCTAATAGCTGAATGCTTACC
>JBFRWR010000626.1:0-2576 GCA_051439685.1 Trichodesmium sp. | reverse complement strand
CCACTTTCTAAGATTTTTACTAATCCAATAATGCCAGGAGGATTAGTATTAGAATGATAGAAAAATGCTAAATCTCCAGGATTCATTTGTCGGAGAAAATTGCGTGCTTGATAATTTCTTACTCCATCCCAAATACAAGTTTTTTCTTGTTTCATATCTGAGATACTGTAAGTTTTTGGTTCTGATTTTATTAGCCAATATTTCATAATTTAGTAATTTAGGGAATAGGGAGTAGGGAGTAGGGGAGTAGGGGAGCAGGGGAGTAGGGGAGTAGGGGAGTAGGGGAGTAGGGGAGTAGGGAGTGGGAGAGTAGGGACGTTCCATGGAACTTCCCTACAAGGTTATCATTTTTTTGTGTGGTTTATTAAATAGGTTGTAACATTTTATCGTAGGGGTTTGGTTTCCAAATCCCATTTTTGCTTGGAGAAAGGAGACCAAACCCCTAGAGTTTTTTTCACAAATTATTTCATACTACTATATAATTTTACATTCAAAAAATGAACTTACTTACACCTAGAAAAGCATTAAATAAAGCATATTTAAAGGTCAAACTTCATAGGAAAGATATTGAAAAATTTAAACACAATCTGAAGTTAGTTTTGGAGAAAATTAATGAAGCAGAATCAGAAGAATTTAATAAAAATCTCATTTCTCAATTTTTACAAGAAACTTACTACAAGCCTAATCATTTTATCAACACAAAAGGGCGAAATGACCTAGTAATTCACAATAGCAAAGACCAGAAAAGTAACGTAGGGATAATACTAGAAATTAAGAAGCCAACTAATACAAAAGAAATGCTCAAAGTCGATGATTTGAATACTAAAGCATTTCAAGAGTTGGTATTATACTTTTTGCGCGAACGTTTACAAGAAAATAATCTAGAAATCAAATATTTAGTAGCTACGAATGTTTATCAATGGTTCATTTTTGATGCTCAATCATTTGAGAAATACTTTATTCAAGACAAAAATTTAGTCAAACAATTCCATGATTTTGAGGCGGGAAGATTAACAGGTAGAAAAACTGATTTTTTCTACAGAGAAATTGCTCAACCAGCTATTGAAAATATTAAAGGTGAAATTACGTTTGCTCACTTCGATATTCGAGAATATCAAACCTATTTACAAAGTACAGAAAGTCAAGATGACAAAAAATTAATAGTTTTATATAAACTACTTTCTCCAGAGCATCTATTAAAATTACCTTTTGCTAATGACAGTAATAGTCTTGACAAAAAATTTTACGGCGAACTACTTCATATTATTGGTCTTACAGAAATCAAAAAAGCTAATAAAAAACTTATTCAGCGTCAAACAGAAAATAAACGAAACCGGGGTTCGCTTATAGAAAAGGCAATTTTTCAGCTTGATAGTTTATACAAAATTTATAGACTAGAAAAACCAAAGCAATATGGGGAAAATTATCAAGAGCAACTTTTCAATATAAGTTTAGAGTTAGTAATAACTTGGATTAATAGAATCCTTTTTATTAAGCTACTGGAAGCTCAATTAATTAATTATCATAAAGGGGATGGCTCTTTCGCATTTTTGAATTTGGGAAAAGTACCAACCTATCAGGAATTAAATAATCTTTTCTTTAATGTATTGGCTCGAAAATATAGCGATCGCCAGGGGAAGGAAAAAGAAGTTTTTGCTAAGGTTCCATATTTGAATAGTTCCCTTTTTGAGCTAACGGAAATGGAACAGCAAACTATATTTATTAGTAATCTGACAGAGGAAAAATTGCCTATTTTTTCTAAAACGGTTCTTAAAGATAGTCTGGGTAAAAAACGTCAAGGTGAACTTAATTCTCTAGAATATTTATTTGAGTTTCTCAATGCTTACGATTTTAGCAGCGAAGGTTCGGAAGCAATTCAAGAAGATAATAAGACTCTAATTAATGCTTCGGTATTGGGTTTAATTTTTGAGAAAATTAATGGTTATAAAGATGGCTCTTATTTTACTCCTGGTTTTATTACTATGTATATGTGTCGTGAAACAATTAGTAGAGCCGTGGTACAGAAGTTTAATGATATTAAAAGTTGGAATTGTCAAAATCTTGAGCAACTTTATAACAAAATTACGGATAAACAGGAAGCTAATCAAATTATTAATAGTTTAAAAGTTTGTGACCCCGCTGTAGGTTCAGGGCATTTTTTAGTTTCTGCTCTTAATGAAATTATTGCTATAAAAAGCGAGTTGAAAATTTTATTAGACAGAAAAGGAAAAACATTGAGAGATTATCAATTTGCTGTAGTTAATGATGAGTTAGTAGTTACTGATGATGATGGAGAATTGTTTGAGTATTATCCGAATAATCAAGAAAGTCAACGAGTACAAGAAACGATTTTTCACGAAAAACAGATAATTATTGAAAATTGTTTGTTTGGGGTAGATATTAATCCTAATTCTGTAAAAATTTGTCAGTTACGGTTATGGATAGAGCTGTTGAAAAATGCTTATTATAAAATGTACGGACGTTCCATGCAACCTCGCTACGAGTTGGAAACTTTACCGAATATTGATATTAATATCAAGTGCGGTAATTCTTTGATTAGTCGTTATGGTTTAGAT
>JBFRWR010000625.1:0-5368 GCA_051439685.1 Trichodesmium sp. | reverse complement strand
GACCGATACTTTCCTAGTTCTAAGCGTTGCTCTAACTGTGGTCAGGAGAGAGAAAAATTACCTCTTAATATTAGAGAGTGGGAATGTCCTGAATGTGGTAGCCACCATGATAGAGACATAAACGCTGCAATTAACATTTTGCGGATGGGAACCCGCGTCGGCGTAAGACGCAAGGGAACGCCCACCAAGAAGGCTGCGGGACTCGCAGTGTCAGTCTGTGGAGCGACCGTAAGACCGGAAGGGAGTAAATCTCGGAAGGCGGGTGCTAAGAAGCAGAAAGCCCCTACCAGCAATGCTAGGGAATCCCGCGCTGTCTCGTAAGAGCAGCGTCGGGAGGATGTCAATCCTTGATATTGAAGTAGCACTCAGCACTCAGCAATCAGCAATCAGCTTCTCTAGCTTGTATAATGGGGGATTCAAACCTCCATAAAAGGAGCACTACGCGCTTTTTCAAATATAGTGGGGGACTTAAACCCTTGGATTTTTAGCTGACAGCTAAATGCTGTTTGCGTAGCATTCCGTAAGGAAAAGCTGATAGCTAGTTAATGCTTATCTGACTTTCCTTGGTTTTAATTAATTATAGCAACTATTAAAATTATTTTGGTTTTGATTGTATTTTAACAAAATTTTCTGGGTAGGAATCATACCTACCCTCAGATTTTTCTATCAATTTATAATCATTGAACTTCTCGCCAGAAATGCCAACCCCATCCAGGTTGATATCCGAGTTTAGATGCAATTGTTAAACAGTCTCCTAATGTGAAATATTTAGAGCGTTTATCTTCTAAAAGACTGTAATAAATCCATCCCTTTTGATAGCCATAATGTCTTTGAGTTTCTATTAGTTCGTCAACAATAATTTGATGTTCGGGATTTACATAGAAGTTGTTCATTTTCTTTGGATTTATTCTGATTATCTACAACTTCTATCCTGAGTTAACTAAATAGGTTTTCTGGGTCGAATTAATCTACATTTTTGGCTCATAATCAGCACTGACTTAAAAATTGAGTCAAAACTGAGCCAAGTGAACTTTGGAGAAGTGTTATAAAATAAAAGATGTGTAAATTAAGTAGAAAAAATAAATATGGCAGCTAGTATTGCAGGATCAAAACAAGGTCTAGAAATTATAGATATGGCTAGAAAAAAGAAAGGATGGAATAAAGATGAAAGTGCTTGGTGGGGATTGGCTAAAACTTCCAAAGCAACACTAAAAAGATTTTGGCGACAAATAGCAATTCAACAAGAAGCATTTATCAATATTTGTGAAACTGTAGGAGTTAACTGGGAAGAAATCGTAGAGAATAACCCACTATCTCGAAGTAATAAAAAAGATTGTTTTGCTTATGATTATGCTTGGGTGGGGCGAGAAAAATTCGTTACTGAATTAACCGATAAAATTAAAGATACTTGTCGGGTTGCTATTATTGTTGGGATTTCGGGTATTGGTAAAACTGCATTAGCTGAAAAAGTAATATCAGAGCTAGATTGGAATCAATTTCACCTAGAAAATTTTGAGTCAGATAGCCAAGCTTCAGATTTTGCTAGTGTGGCGAGTCGATGGTTGGAAAAATGGGGCGATCGCCTCCAGGAAGAAGATCGCAAAGATACCCGCAGATTATTAAATCGGTTAGTGAAGCGGTTACAGGATAATGAATATTTGATATTGATGGATTCTGTGGAAAATATTATGGAGGGAAATGAGGAGGAAGGGTGGAATACCTGCCGGGATGAATGGTGGGAGAAATTTTTTGAGAGTTTCTTAGGAGCAGAATCTTGTAAAAGTCGAATTATTTTAACTTCCCAAGATTTACCCCATCAAATACCAGAGCGTTATAAAAATTTTTGGCACTGCATACCGTTGGGTGGTTTAGCTGAGTCGGAGCGGTTGGAATTATTCGAGAAAACAGGGTTAGAGGTAGATGCAGATTCACCAAGTTACGAATATTTAAAACGTATTGGTGCTGCTTATGAAGGTCATCCTCTGGCGTTGCGTGTAATTTCTGGGGAAATAGGTGCTAAACCTTTTGATGGTAATGTTGTAGCTTACTGGAAAAAATACGGCAATGAAATAGAGGAGGTAGAAAAGGCGATCGAGGAAGCTAAGACTCAGGGAATAATAGAGGGTGCTGACGACGAGTGGAAATTGGATCGATATACTCGCAAGCTCCGAAAAAATGTGCAAGAGCGTTTGGAAAAGACCTTTGGTAGACTGAAACAGGATACGATAAATAGTTATCGGTTATTATGCGAGGGTTCGATTTATCGTTGTGCAGTACCCGAAAAGTTTTGGTTGAATCATTTGGAAGATTGGGATTGTGATGAGGATGAAAGAGATTTAGCTTTAGAGGTTTTGCGCGATCGCTATTTGGTTTTGGTTGAGGAATATGACGAAAATTATGATGTGTTAGTCAGGCAGCATAATTTAATTCGTAGTGTCGCACTTGAACACCATAAAAAATTGGAGGATGAGGATGAATAATATGATGCCGTCTGGAGAATTAGTTTTGGCGGAACTTGGTATTCAGTTGGGAGATATTAAGTCAATTAAACCACGTCTAAAAAGGACTCAGTATCGGGCAGTTATTAACTGGTTGACGGAATATAAACCCCATGCAAATGCTTCTAACTTGGAGAAAGTGAAGGGTTATTTGGAAGCTTTTTATCATTTGTGTGAAGCGGAAGATTGGGAACGAGCAAAGCAAATTTTTTATATTAAAGTACCGCCAGTTGATGAAGATTTAGACACCCAATTACACAGGTGGGGCTACTATGAGGAATGTATTCAACTCTATAATAGACTATTAGGTAAATTAGACCAAGGTTGGGATGGTGTTTGTTTAAATGGTTTGGGTAATGCTTACCGTTGTCTAGGAGAATATGACAAAGCCATCAAGTATCATCAGCAAAGTCTACGAATATCAAGGGAAATAGGTGACTATTCTGGGGAAGGTGCTGCTTTGGGGAATTTGGGTCTTGCTTACCGTTGCTTAGGAGAATATGACAAAGCCATTGAGTATTATCAGCAAAGTCTACAAATAACACGGGAAAAAGGTGACTATTCTAGGGAAGGTAATATTTTTGGAAATTTGGGTAATGCTTACTTTTCCCTAGGAGAATACGACAAAGCCATTGGTTATCATCAGCAGAGTCTACAAATAGCAAGAGAAATAGGTGACTATTCTGGAGAGGGTTGTGGTTTGGGGAATTTGGGTATTGCTTACCATTTCCTAGGAGAATATGACAAAGCTATGGAGTATTTTCAGCAGCATTTACAAATAGCAAGAGAAATAGGTAACCGTTCTGGGGAGGTTAGTGCTTTGGGAAATTTGGGTAATGCTTACTATTGCCTAAAACAATATCACAAAGCCATTGACTATCATCAGCAGAGTCTACAAATAGCAAGAGAAATAGGCAACCGTTCTGAGGAAGGTGGTACATTGGGAAATTTGGGTAATAATTACTTTTCCCTAGGAGAATATGACAAAGCCATCGAGTATCATGAGCAGCATTTACGAATAGCTAGGGAAATAGGCAATCGTTCTGGGGAGGGTAATGCTTTGAGGAATTTGGGTCATGCTTACCTTTCCCTGGGAGAATATGACAAAGCTATCAAGTGTCATCAGCAGGATGTACAAATAGTAAGGAAAATAGGCAATCGTTCTAGGGAGGGTATTGCTTTAGCAAATCTAGGAAATGTTTTCTTTAAGTTAGAAAAGTATGCTGAATCTCTCGAATATTTACAAGCAGCGTTAGATATATTTCCACAGATAGGAAACCCTCATCTCCAAGCAATACTCTCAAGGATATAGCAGAAATCCATTAACACTTAGGAAATTTAGATTTAGCACACCGATATTGCGATAAAGCATTGGCTATTTTCACAGAATTAGGAGTGCCAGAATTGACAGAATGTCAAGAATTGAAAAAACAATTAATGAATCAATAGAATAATGAGCAATATTACACCAGATAGCGAATTAGTATTGAGAGAAATTAGTCTCGACTCAGCAACCATCAAGTCAATTAAGCCACATCCGAAAAGGACTCAGTATCGGGCAGTTATGAACTGGTTGATATTCTATAAACCCCATGCAAATGCTTCTAACTTGGAAAAGGTGAAAGGTTATTTGGAAGCTTTTTATCATTTGTGTCAAGCAGAAGATTGGGATAGGGCAAGTCAATTAATTTTTGTTCGTCTTAATACTCCTACAAAAGAACAATTTCACAAGCAACTTTATACTTGGGGATATTATCAAATACAAATTGAAATTTACACTCAAATTTTGAGTTTTAGCCAACTAAGTATCCAAGTAAAAGCGACTATATTAACAAATTTAGGAAAAGCAAATATAGCGTTAGTAAATTTTGACCAAGCAATAGAATACCTAAAACAAAGTTTGACTATTGCTCAACAAATTAAATCTCGTGAAGAAGAGGAAGATGCAATACAAAATCTCGGTCATGCTTATCTATTTAAAAGGAAATTTACTCAAGCAGGAAGTTACTTTAAACAAAGTTTAGAAATTAGTCGAGAAATTAAAAACCGCTAAAGAGAAGGAAGAGCTTTAGGAGGAATAGGAAATTTTTATGCTGTTAGGAAAAAGTATAACCGAGCGATTGATTATTACCTAAAACAGTTAGCAATAAGTCAAGAAATTCAAAGTCCTAGTCTAGAAGTAGCAGCTAAGTGTAATTTAGGAATTATTTATTGTAAATTGAAAGATTATGGTCAAGCAATTGAATTTTCTCGGTCAAGTTTAGCTATAGCTAGAGAATTTCAAGATAGTAACTCAGAAACCATAAATATAGGTAACTTGGCATTAATTGAGCGTCGCTTAGGAAATCATGCTCAAGCAATTGAATTAGCTCAACAGCGTTTAGTAATGTCAAGAAAAATAAATGATATTGTGACAGAAAGTAGAACATTAGGAGACTTAGCAAATATATATTATTCACTGGGAAATTATAAAAAAGCAATAGAGTATAATCAACAAAATGTACTGCTGGTAAATAAGCTTCAATATCCACAGTTTGAAATGGAATTGTCTTTGAGTTTTGGAGAAATATACATAGCGAATAAAGATTATGTAAAAGCTGTAGATTGTTTTCAAAAGATGTTGCAGAGTGCTGAAAAAAACAAAAATATTGAAGGTAAAATTTTAGCACTAATTGGTTTGGCTAAAGTATATGCAGAACAAAAAGATTACCTACAAGCTATCGAATATTATCAACAAACTTTGCCTCTGACTCAAGAAATAAAAAATCGGGAGATGCAAATAGTTGTACTTTTTGGCTTGGGGGATGCTAACCAAGAAACTAAGAATTACAAAAATGCAATTAAATACTATATAAATCTCATAAAAGTAA
>JBFRWR010000624.1:0-5843 GCA_051439685.1 Trichodesmium sp. | reverse complement strand
CCTCCATGTTGCTCGCGAGTCTGAATGGGGTCTAGGGGAATCCATAGAATATATCCCAAATCTTCTGGCATAATGTAACTGAAGCTAATAGTATCAAGATGCCAAGCAGCTCCTTTCTTTTTCGGTGCTAACTCAAATCCAACGCTTTGTGTAAACGTTAATCCTTGAGGAATTAATTGCCTGAAAGTATCCCTCCAGTTAGGGGAAGAATAAATTTTAAATGTAATATCCTGCTCAATATCATAAACAAGCTTTTCAAAATCTGTAGAGTATTTGCTATACTCCTCTCTTGAACGTGAGTCAGAGGTTAGTTTTCTGAGTTCCTCGGTAGCTTCAGGAGTGAAGAGGTTATTTAGTTTAATAGCTCCACTTTCTGAAAAAGAACGTATTTCTTCTTGAGAGAATTTAATTAGGTTCACTAATGAGTTCATTGTTTAATACTATATCCTATGTTTATATCTTGACAGTAATGACTTATTAAGTATGGGTAATAACAACTTTTCCAAAAAAACTTTTTGTTTGAAAAAATTGTTGAGCCTCCTTAATTTCAGATAACTGAAAAACTTTAGCAACCAAAGGTTTTAATAAATCTTCTTCTAGGTATCTAACTAACCTTTGAAATACCTCAGATTCTAGACGTGTTGCTCCAATCATTTCTAAATCTTTGTAAATCAAATCTCGTAAATCTAGAGAAACCATTGGATTTCCAATTGCTCCACAGGAAACATATCTTCCTCTTGGTTGAAGAGATTTAATCATCAAATTAAAATAATCTCCTCCGACTACATCTAAAGCAACAGTAATTTTATGTTGAGCTAAATTAGACTCTAATGAATTATCTCGTCGATAGACAAAATCTGCACCTAAATCTTTAGCAAAAGCTTCTTTATTAGCTCCAACAATTGCAATAACTTTAGCACCTCTAATTTTGCTTAATTGAATCAAAGCACTACCTACACCACCAGAAGCTCCCATAATTACAACAGTATCTTCTGCTGTGATTTTTCCTTTGGTAAGCATATTTTCTGCTGTAGAATAAGCACAGGGAAATGTAGCTAATTCAATATCAGAAAGTGAAGAATTAATTGGATAAATATTAGTAGCAGGAACTACTACATATTCAGCAAAACCCCCATCCAATTCACTGCCAATATATTGATAGTCATCTAGAGTTTCATCACGAATCCAACTATCAACTATAACTCTTTTTTGGATAAATTTATAATCTACATTTTCCCCAATTTCTATTACTTTGCCAACAATATCAGCACCTTGTATTCGCGGAAACTCTGTACCATTTTGTGTCCAGCAAGATGTATTATTAGGGTTGTTTTCTTTTGTATCTTGAAGAATAGCTTGAAAATTATCCTCCGCAGCATACCAACCAGTGCGAGTATTAATATCTGTATTATTTACCGAACAAGCTCCCACTTTAATTAATACTTCTCCCGGTTTTGGAGTTGGTTTAGGAACTTGAGTATAGACCAGTTTTTCCGGTCCACCAAACCCAGTAAGAATAACCGCATTCATTAAATCAGTCATTTCAGTTATAAGTTATCAGTTATCAGCATTACCTCTATGAATAATGAATAATTAATAATGAATAATTAATAATTAAACTAGACAGTGCAAAGTTCTGAGAATAACTATTGCTAACTAAGGCTTTCAGCCATCTCAAAGTTAGAAACTCTCTATTCATAATGTAGTTGCTGTCAGCCTGCTCCAGTAATATTTTCAGTCTTGAAAGCAAATCGTTTTTTAGAATAAATTTGTACTCTCCAGTAATTAAAGAATCCTTGCATTATTAATTGTTCATTATTAATTATTAATTATATTGCGTACTTTCATCAATATTTCTCCCAAACGATTTTTCCCACTGCCATCTTTACCACATCCCCAATAATAATCTTGAGGTGCATTTTCTACTATTAACTCATCCCCCGTACTCAGAAGAATTTCGCCAATATCTTTATGAGTTTGAAATTTACAAAGTAAACCTTGCTCCATCACATCCTCTTTAATTTCCTCCCAGTCTTTGCGGAGGGGACGACTACGCTCTCGTCCCATTTTTGCAGCATCGGCGGGAGTTTTAGCCAATCTAATTTCTTCGAGATGCTGAGTCCCCACAAATTTTTGGGCTTGGAAATAATGCTCTGAGGTCGGCCACCAGAGTCCATCAAGTTCAAAACCGTGGGGGGAAAAATTGGAGAAACAACCATAAGGTTGTTCTGTTTCATCAAAAAAGTAAATTGTCATTTCAATTATCAGTTATATCATATCCGGTTTAATAGTTATAATTGAAGCTTGTAGTTGGGCTTTAGCCCGAACTGTAGATAGGGCTAAAGCCCAACTACAAACAAAAAGTTTTTGTTTGTGTCAGCCGAACGGAGTTATGTAGCAAAAGACTTGAAACACTGAAGTTTATTTTTGTTATCATCAATCTTTCTCCAACAAACGGAAGTGTAAAATCCCCCATTGCATATAACCTTGTTGATAACGTTCGATCCAAGGTTGAATGCTATTTAAAGTTTTATCAACAAATTCCTTTGAAGTTAATTTTACCACCTCATCGTAACGCTTTTGTACTTCTTCCCCAAAACGTCGATAATGAATGGGCACATTTTGAGAAAGGTCAATAAAATGTAGTTCCTCAAAACCTAACTCTCTTGCGGTTTGACTGTAAAAGTGGTATGATCCCATGTCACTAATTCCCAAACGTTCAAAAGCAGGTTGTAATGCTCCTGGGGGACAAGTTTCGCTTTGCATCGGGTCGGTAAAAATTAATTCGCCTCCCGATTTTAATATTCTTTTAATTTCCTGGAAAACTAGACGGCGATCGCCACTATGCAAAATAGAATCCTGAGACCAAACAATATCAAAGGAGTTATCTGGATAGGGAATATCCTCGAAACTCCCTTGAATTACTTCTACCAAGTGGCTTAACTTTTGTTCTTGGTTAAGTTTTCTATTGCGTTGATTTTGCAATTCGCTTAAGTTGAGACAAGACACCGAACAGCCATAAGTTTTAGCCAAATACCGAGCTGCTCCTCCATATCCTGCTCCCAGATCAATGACTCGTGAATTTTGGTCTATTTTTTCCAGAGTTTGGGCGATGGTTTCTACTGTCCGCAGGGACGCATCGTAGATGGGTTCGTCTGGTTGAGTATAAATTCCGTAACAAATATTTTCCCCTCCCCAGATAGTGGAATACATTCTGTCGGTTTCAGTTCCATCATAATATTGTTGGGCAACTTTTACTGCTTCTGTCATTTATCCTCTAGATAGAAATTATCAGCGTTTCACAGAACATGATACAACTATTCCCGCTGTTATTAATAGGACTTACGCAGGTGAACCCAGAAACCCGGTTTCTCCTAGACATTTATATGTTCAAAACAAGGATTTCTCCTAGAAACCGGGTTTATTTGCGTAAGTCCTAATTATATCATGTCCGGTTGAACAGTTATAAATAATTAGGGAGGAGTCAGGAGACAGGAGACAGGAGACAGGAGATAGGAGATAGGAAATAGGAAATAGGAGTCGTAGGGAC
The DNA here is from genome assembly GCA_051439685.1 of Trichodesmium sp. Lineage (GTDB taxonomy): Bacteria > Cyanobacteriota > Cyanobacteriia > Cyanobacteriales > Microcoleaceae > Trichodesmium. The sequence goes on along the minus strand of JBFRWR010000624.1, from coordinate 2,293 downwards.
GTTGCATGCAACGTCCGTACAGGAGTCAGGAGGGAAGAAGAGGAAGTTTTTAAGTATTAAAGAGGAGCAAGTTTTTTGATCACGCTCTTATCCGGACATGATATTAAGTATATATTTGGCGATCGGAATGTACACATCACAATAATTCTACTATTGTTTGTACCTCTTTTGTCATATAGAGGTTATTATATAGAATCAGGATAATTACTATAGCTTGCGTCATTGTGACTGGAACGGAGTGGAAGGAAGCAATCTCGTAGGACCTCTGAGATTGCTTCCTATCGTCGCAATGACCACTGTTCAACCGGATTCTATATGAGACCTAATTTGCTAGTCAAAAGTTAAAACGGTACATTAAACTTTTGACTTTTGACTTTACAATCTGCGCCAACGACGACCGTCTCGGTTAAGTAATAATTCAGATTCAACAGGTCCCCAAGTACCTGCTTCATACAAAGGTATTGCCTCTGGTGGTGCGGGTGCATCCCAGATACTCAGTATTGGTGTTAATGCTCGCCAAGATGCTTCTACTTCATCCCCACGAGTAAATAGGGTTTGGTCTGCTAACATACAATCGATCAATAATCGACTATAAGCATCTGTACTAGGCTTACCAAAAGCAGTATCATAACGGAAATCCATATCTACTGAGCGAGTCCGCAGGGAACTACCTGGTGTTTTTACCTCGAAGCGCATTGATATTCCTTCATTCGGTTGAATGCGCAAAGCCAATACATTAGGGTTAGCTTGTTTAGCTGCAGACTGGAACATCAGATATGGCACTTCTTTAAACTGAATTGCGATTTCTGACACTTTTTTGGGCATCCGTTTGCCAGTCCGCAAATAAAACGGTACTCCTTTCCAACGCCAGTTATCAACATTAAGTTTTAGTGCTGCATAAGTAGGTGTTGTCGAGTTAGGATCTGCTCCTCCTTCTTCCCGATAAGCTGGAACATTTTTACCTTTCATCCAACCCTGGGTATACTGACCGCGAATTGCCGAATATTCGAGGTGTTCTAAATCTGCTAAACGGGTTGCCTGAACTACTTTTACTTTTTCGTTGCGAATACTATCAGCATCTAAAGAATTAGGAGGCTCCATTGCTGTGAGGGAGAATAGCTGCATCAGGTGGTTTTGTACCATATCCCGTAGGGCACCTGATGTTTCATAATATCCAGCACGTCCTTCTAATCCTACTGTTTCAGCAACAGTGATTTGCACGTTATCAACAAATTGACGATTCCATAGGGGTTCAAAAATGGCATTAGCAAATCTAAATACCATTAAGTTTTGAACAGTTTCTTTCCCTAAATAGTGGTCAATGCGATATATTTGCTCTTCTGGGCAAACTTGACGGACAACTTTGTTGAGTACCTGAGCTGAACTGAGGTCTCTACCAAAGGGCTTTTCAATTACTAATCTGTGCTTTTTAGGATCGGCTAACATTCCGGCTGCCCCTAACTGTTGAGTAGCTTCTCCAAAGTATCGGGGAGCTACAGACAAGTAAAATACGCGATTACCTCGCGTACCCCTTTCTTCGTCCAGTTGACTCAAAAGTTCTTTGAGTTTTTGATAATCTTCTGGTTTATCTATGTTACCAGGGCAGTAAAAAATCCCCTTGGCAAAGTCATTCCAGAGTTCTTCAGATTGTAAGCCACCACCAAAGTCTTCTACTCCTGTCCGCATTTGTTCACGGAAGTAGTCATGGCTCCATTCTCGGCGTGCCACTCCCACTATTGTTAGTTCAGGAGGAAGTCTCCGTTCTAGCTTCATTTGATATAATGCTGGAACGAGTTTTCTTTGGGTTAAATCGCCGGATGCACCGAAGATTACTAAAATCTGTGGTTCGGGAATTCGGTCTTGTTGTAATCCAACCCGCAGAGGATTTTCTAATAATGCTACCATCTATGTTGACTCCTTCTAATTAATTACTATAGAAGCTTTTTTGTTTTTGTTGAAGTGTCTGTTTTTTTGATTTAATCAAAAATTTAACTATTTGTTTACTATGAATCTTTGTATAGCAAATTATTCAATAATTCAGCGTATTTAACTACATTAAATAAGTCAGTTATGAATAAATGTAACTTCCTGGGGCGGGTTTTTAGGATTAGATTGCTTATTTTTTAAGGCTTTCGGCTAAACCCGCCCTGACAATTTTTTTTGCTTCGGCTGATAAAATTAGATTTAGTTAGCCTGAAACAGGTGCTAATTTTTTAACTTTTTCTTCTAGGGAATTGATTAGGGAAGTAAAGGGTTTAATAAATTTGTCGATCCCTTCTGCTAGGAGTTCATC
>JBFRWR010000623.1:0-9085 GCA_051439685.1 Trichodesmium sp. | reverse complement strand
CACCCCATCATCACTACGGTTAAGATTACCGCAACCGATAATTGTCAACATTATTTTTTTGTTAAATGGGGGTCATTTCAGTTATCAGTTATCAGTTATCAGTTATCAGCCTTTTCTTTTCAATTATTAGTACCTCTGGCTGTTTGTGCAGCATTCCGCAGGAAACCCAGAGGCTTGAAATAATGAAATTTATTCTTTTCATCCCCTTAAAAGGGCAGGCTTTAGACCTCTTTTTTTGGTAATAGATGTGCTGAAAAGTAGATTTTATCCAGTTTATTAACTTCACGTCCTCAACAATAACCCATTTTTTCAACCATTTTTGTAACGTGGTAACATATATTTGAAGTCAGAAGTCAGAAGTCAAAAGTCAAAAGTGAATAAGAAAATCTTTAGATTCTTATATAGAATCCGCTTGAACAGTCCTCCGCAGTGACGATAGGAAGCAATCTCCGGGCACCTCTGAGATTGCTTCCTTCCACGGAGTGTAAGTCACAATGACGCAGGGTATAGTAATTATCCCGATTCTAGATCATAGGTCAAAAGTAAGATTACTCAGAGTTTCAAATACTCTAGGGATACTGGTGCGTTGCAACGCACTGACTCCTGACTCCTTCTTCCCTCCTGACTCCTGACTCCTGACTCCTGACTTCTAATTTACCTTAAACTCAGCAACATTCTTTTCTAACTCTCCAGCAACTGCTAGTAACTTAGCAAAAGAATCCGCCACAGTCATAGATTGTTCAGAAGTTTGATTAGCGATCGCCGCCACTTCCTCCATAGTTTTCGACAGCGCGTTAGAAGTATCAGCTTGAGTAGTAGCAGAAACAGTAATCCCCTCTACCAACTCACTAATTTCTCCACTCACATCCAACACATCTGTGAGAGTTTTTCGCGCTCCCTTAACTAACTGAGTACCAATCATTACTCGCTTTCGCCCTACTACCATTGCCTTAATAACTTCACTGGTTCCAGATTGAAGTTCCTCAACAATTTGCTCTATTTCCTGAGTAGCACTAGCTGACTGTTCCGCCAGAGAACGTACTTCACTAGCAACCGTCGCAAAACCTTGATCGTCTTGCCCCGCTCTAGTTGCTTCTACCGAAGCATTCAACGCCAACACATTTGTTTGATTTGCCAAATCATTAATCAAACTCAACACCCGAGAAATCTTCTTAGAAGTCTCCCCTAAAGTTTTCACCTTCCGAGCAGTTGCTTCCACTGTTTTCTGAATTACCACAATACCATCCACAGTCCTGTTCATAGCAGCATCACTGGTTTGGAGAATCTGATTTGCTTGTTGCACCTTAGCTTCTGCTTGTTGAGCATTACCTACCACTGCTTTCACAGAATTAGTCATTACCTGAATTTGTTGCAGAGCATTAACTATTGCTTCTGTTTGGCGTTGAGCTTCACCAGACAACTTTTTAATTTCTGTTTCATTACTTTCTGTTGTCGAACTCACAACATTTGTTGCCGACTGTACCTGCAATACCAACTGTTGTAAATTTTCAATTGTGGCATTAAAGAAGTCAGCCACCGTTCCCATCACCCCTGTTGTTACAGCAGCTCGTACTGTCAAATCCCCTTCAAAAGAATTTTCGATTTCTGACAAAAATGTTTCTATCTGATTTTCTAGTAATTCTTTTTGTTGTTGCTGTTCAATAGATATACTTTCTGCTTTTTGACGAGCTTGTTCAATTTCTTGTAACAAAAGTGCTTGGTCAAGAGCGTACCCGATCTGTAAAGCTACTTGTTTAAACACCTCAACATCTGACTCTAACCAGTTGCGAGTGTCAGAACATTGATGCACACCCAATAAACCATAGAGAGTTTGGTTAACCAAAATTGGAGCTACTATATTAGCTTTAACCTGCCATTTTCCGAGTTGTTCTTCGTGGCACGCTGTTAAACCTGCTTTAGTAACATCTGGTGTAACTTGTACCCGACCTTGACGATAGGGTTCCACATAATCTGCCGGAAAACAAGCTACATCAGTTTCCATCTCGGCAATATTAACATACCCCTGTTTTACCGCCTCACTAATAATCTTGCCATCCCAATCTTCATCAAAGCGATACACTACCACCCTGTCAGCTTCCATCAATTTGAGTGCTTCTTCTACCCCTGTACGGAAAATACGGGTAATGTCAAGAGATTCCCGAATCCTTAAGCTAATTTTGTTCAGTTTTTTCGACTGTTCAACAGTTGTCTTTTGTTGTTGTATCAGGTTTTCCTGTTCAACTGCAAAACCGATTTGAGTTGCTAACTGCTTAATAAAATCAACTTCTGTATCTTTCCAGTTCCGAGGCCCAGAACATTGATTAGTCACAAAGAAACCATACAGCTTTTTGTCAACAATAATTGGAGCTGTCAAGGTTGCCTTAATTTCTAGAGGTTGAGCATCTTTTAAGTAACATTCGGTATTCTTAGCATCATCAATCATGGTTTGAGAGGGGTCGTGCAGATTATTGAATACCTTAATTCGTCCTCGCAGATAAGCTTTAATATGATGTTCCTTAAAACATTTGCTGTCTAGCTTGCTACCCAAACCAACAGGCCACATACTATCTACTGATTCAGCTACAACAACACCATTGTAGTCATCATCTAACTTATAAATCATTACTCGGTCTGCTGCTAACACTTGGCGAGTCTCAACGACTACTGTGTTAAAAATATCCTGTTCGTTCAAAGACTCCCGAATCATCGAGCTAATTTCATTCAAACGTCGTGCTTGTTCGGTAGCTACTTTTTGCTGTTCTAATAGTCTTTTCTGTTCTAAGGATGTGCTGACTTGACTAGCTAACTGTTTCACAAAGGTAATTTCTGATTCTTCCCAACTTCGAGGTTTAGAACATTGGTGAAGAATGAACAAACCATATAGTTTTGCTTCTACTAGAATCGGAGCAACAACATTTGCTTTAGCTCCAAAAGGATCTAATAGTTTAATATCTGACTCAGCTACTCCAGATGCTTTAATATTTTCAATGGTGCTAACTTGACCGCGCAGATAGGATTTGAAGTTTTGCCCAAAGCTAGAGTCATCTATCTGATGCCCAATAGTAGCTGTCAAACTCCGATCAACTGATTCTGCTACTACTGTACCGAGCATATTCTCATCAAATTGACAGATGATGGCGCGGTCTGCTCCTAGAGCATTACGAGCTTCTTCAATGACAGTATCAAAAACTTCTTCAGTATTAGTGGTACTCCGCAAACTGTTAGAAATTTCGTTTAATAATCGAGCTTGTTTAACCGCAGCTTGTTGCCTTTCTAATAGGTATGCTTGGTCTAAAGCGTAACCCACTTGAATAGCAACTTTCCGCATTAAGTCTATTTCTAATTCTGTCCAAGCTCTGGGGCCAGAACATTGGTGAGCAATCAACAGACCTTGCAGTTTCTTCTCTACTATAATCGGGGCAACTAAGTTAGCTTTGACCTCAAAGGATTTAAGCTGATTAATATAACAGGGATTTAGTCCTGCTTCTTCAATATGGTCTACAGCCTTAACTCGCCCTTGTTGATATGATTGCACATAACGTTCAGCAAAACAGGGGTCAGGGATTTTTGCTCCCAAAGCTCTTGGCCAGCCACTATCAACTGATTCAGCAATTACTGTACCTTTCCAGTCGCCATCAAATTCGTAGACTACTACTCGGTCTGATTTTATAGCCCTGCGGGTTTCTTCGACTGCAGTCACTAATATATCTTTCAGATTAAGAGATTTACGAATTTCGGCATTAATTTGATTTAATTTTTGAGCTTGTTGGGTAGCTGCCCGTTGTTTTTCTAGTAGTAAAGCTTGGTCTACAGCGTAACCTAGTTGAATCGCTAGTTGCTGGAAAAATTCGATTTCTGATTCTATCCATTGTCGGGGTTCAGCGCAATGATGGGCTATCAATAAACCCATTAATTCTCCGTTTGCCAGAATGGGAGCAACTAAGTTTGCTCTGACGGCAAAGGGTTCGAGTTGACCAATGTGACATTCTGTTAGTCCTGCTTCGTAGATATCAGCGATCGCTCTTACCCGACCTTTTTGATAAAATTCTACATAGCGATCGGCAAAACAAGGGTCAGTTATTTCAGCCCCCAGGGTTTCTGGCCATTGCACATCGACTGATTCGGCGACGATTTTCCCTTGCCAATTTTTATCAAATTTATATACTATTACCCTGTCTGTCTGTAACGCTTCTCTCACCTCTTCTACTACTGTTTTAAAGATATCTTTGAGGTTAAGAGATTCCCGAATATTAGATGTTATTTGGTTTAATAATTCGGCTCTTTCTGCTGCAGCTCCTTCTGTTTCTATTAATGATTGAAGTTGATTAATTCTGACATCTATATTAGAGCGTAATACTGCTAAATCTTCTGCTAATGCGTTTGTTTTTGCCTTTAAACCTAGTCCTTTTTGTGAAGCAGGAGATGTTTGGTTAGTGCTTGGCTGCCATACTTCTACTGGCACAATTGATACTGCTTCATTATTTGATTCCGTTTCTTCTGGTTCTTGGTTAGATTTTTGGTAGTAGTAAGTCTTGCTTTTATTTGTACCTGAATTTTCTGGTTGATGAGTTTTTCTAAAGTTTGTATGTGTCATAATTTTATTAGTTATTACTAATCATTGATTTGTTGATTTTTAGGATAACTCTAGATATTTAATGATGGCTTCAATATCTAAAATCATCATGTTTGCTCCGACCGAGTTTCTACAAGTACCCTTAATAAATCTCTTGACAAGTGAATCTATTTTTGCAGATTTCGCCACAGTAATATTTTGGCTTTCAATATTTATTAAATTGCCTACTTTTTGGACTAATAAAGCGAGATAACTATCTCCGAATTTTACTTTCACTGCCCGCAGTTTTTGCTGATAGTATCCAGTAGATAGCAAAGGATTAAAACCCATTAAAAAAGCCAGATCGATTAACCAAATAATTTCGCCATCCGACTGAAAAACTCCTACAACTACAGTTGGCATACCTGGTATTTGTAAGATTGTTTCATGGTCTAAAGTTATTACTTCATCCAGTTCGCGGGTAGATAGTATTAGAGGTAAATTATTAGAAACTTCTATAGATATAAATTGTATACTACTACTTAATGATGGTTGTTTTGGCATCGGCTTTTTTTAATATTTTGGTCATTCAATACCTAATATTTTTCAAACAACCAATTTTTTTAATGTTGCTACAAGTTCCTCTTGATCAACTGGTTTAGTAACATAAGCAGATGCACCCTGCTTCATACCCCACTTTTGATCAATTTTCTCTGATTTACTAGAACAAATAATAATTGGGATATTCGCTGTATTGTCTTGATTTTTTAGTTCTCTACACAAACTATAACCACTTTGACCAGGTAGTACAACATCCATTAGAATAGCATCAAAATTTTTTTGCTGGAGCATAGCCTTAGCTGCTTCTGCTGTAGTTACATTCAAGACGTCATATCCTGATTTTTTCAAACAGTCAGTCAAAATAGTAGCTTCTGTTGGACTATCTTCTACAATCAACACACTTGTCATTTCTTATCTTTCCACTTTAAAAACTAATTTAATTTTAATTCCTAATGATTGGTATTTTTAATATTTTTGCAAAAATTTATGTTTCTTCATAAACTAATTTTATTAACATATTTTGATAAGATTAGCAATAGATATCTCTAAAAAAGAGGAAAAAGGGAAAACTTAACTGGGAACAGAGAGAAAAAAATTGATTTAATTTTTGATTATCGGAGATATCTAATAACAAGATCAACTTATTCATTCTCAGTTAAATCGTAAGCATTTCCTGCGGAATGCTGCGCAAATGGAGGAACTACCTGAATAGCCATTAGCTTCAGATATATAAGAAGTTAGATAGGAATCTGGAAATACTGAAATTGTTGCTTAAGTAAAGTTTAAATAAAGCATATATAAAAACCTTAACTATCCATAGTAAATGTATTTAATCCCTTAACCACAAAAAAGCTGATTGCTGAATGCTAATAGCTGAATGCTTACGTTAAATCTTTAGGTTCTAGACAAATATTTTTGGATAACTTTTAATGTTGTTTCTGGTTCAGGAGGCTTGGTCAAAAAGTCGGCTGCTCCCATTAATTTTGCCCGACTACGATCTATTAAATTATTCCGACTGGTCAAGATAATTATTGGTATTTCTTTAAATGCTGGTGCTTTACTTAAAAATTGATAAACAGTATAACCATTAACACGAGGCATTTCTAAATCAAGAAAAATTAAGTCTGGTTTATTTTCGGCAATTTCCATCAACCCTTTAATCGGGTCTTGGATACTTATCAGGTTGTATCCAGCAGGTTTAATGATTTTTTTTAATGTTTCTGCTACTACTGGACTATCATCAATACAAGCAATTAATGGCTTTTTTTTAGATTTTTTATGACCTGTATTTTTCTCAGAATTAACTGTTACTAAAGAGGGTTGGAAATTAGGTTCTGGCAAGTCTGGAATTATTCGTGATTCTAGTAATTCTTTTTTGAATAGAGGCAGTAAAGTTTGAGTAACTGCTAATACTGATTTTTCTAGTTTGACAGCAATATCCCACAGAGTTAGATCGCCTTGTAAATATTTACCCCAACCAGATAAAGCTTCTGGACTTACAGGTTTTTTTGGCACAGGAACAATATTTGGATTTATAGTTTCTAGACCTGCTTGTTTAGATAGATTTTGCATTTGAGCAACTTTCTTAAAAATTGGTTTCATTTCCCGATAACACAAGGATAAACCAAGGGATAATTCCGATCTACTACCAGGGTTTCCGTGCCACTGATGTGTTAAATCTGGGTAATGACTCAAACAAAATAATATCTCTAGAGTAACACGATCAATGACTGCTTTAGCTTGAGCAATAGTAATTTGATTTTTGCTAATTCCATTATATAACAGTAAATATTCCCAGGGTTTATCTGGGTCTGATAGTATTTGGTTAGTTTGAGGAACCCAGTCATTGCAGTGTAATGCGATCGCTCGTTGCCAACGCCTAACTCTATGAATATCGCTAGTAGCATAAAGTAATCTACCATAGAATAGATAAAGTTTTCCTTCTTTGGCTGGCATATTTAGTAAGAGTTGGCCAGTTGCTCCTCGCTGGCTGAGAATTTCTACTGTTTTTAGTAATTTGATTAATTGTTTGTTTCCAGGCATTGATTTTAGAGTTGTCACATTAGAATTAAAATCAGATTCAGTTTTTCTATCTGTAATCACATTACTTTGCAGCATTTACTTTACTTTTTCAAAAATATATTTTCCATCTTAATTTATAACAATAATATGGGTATAATTGTTGTTATTTAGTCACTATTTATTTGTGATTAAAATCACAAATGCTTTTTGCTTTATAAATAAATATAGATAAATCAATGTAATTATCAGCCATAAATTATTGAAAAAAAGTTTTTATAAATTATATAATATATTGATGTGCATAATTATATGATTTGCTTTAATGTGGGATTTAAACTATGATATAATTACTTGATTTAATGGATATTATATTGATAATATAGGAATCCGCCCATAGGTTATGATAAATCAAAAAGTAGATAAAAAAACTGAAGCTTCAGCCTGTTCCCTGTTCCCTGTTCCCAGTTAAGTGTTCCCTAAAAGCGGCAAGATTTTTATACACAAATAAAATCGGACTACTATATAGTAATTTATACTGAAAATAATCTACAGAGAGATAGATATATTTTACTCCATTTTAAGTATACTGAAACTTTAGTTGGTGTTTTGATAACTTTTCTGGCTAGGTTAGCAATTGGTAAGTTTTTTTTGCTTAGGACAAAAATCTAGATTTACCGATTCTTCTCTTAAATAGAGTAATTATTGCTCTGCTGATTAAATATAAAAGTCTTTATCTGTAAAGGTTATAGTCTTTTTTCATCCAGAAAAAGTACAATAATTCTTGCTAAAACTACCAAAAAGTCAGGATTTTAGGCAGACCAAGGGTAGAAAAATCTCCGAACAATTATTTCTCTGATGTTCTCTGTCTCCCCACACGAACCAACTTCCCACACTTCCCACACTTCCCACACTTCCTACCCTCCCTACACTCTGCTTTTTTCAGCAAACCCTAATTAGGAATGAGATGTGAGAAATCCTCCATGAATAAAGTTTAATATAATGATAATACCATCGAGCTTCTCTTCTCACAAATCACAACTGACTACTATAAAAGCTTTTAGCAATATTAATTACTAAAAGCTTGAAATGTAATTTAGTTAAGCTAAAAATTAATTAATTAGCCAAATTGATAATGCTTTTTAACATCAGAAATAATTTTCCAGGTACAATTCATTTGTGCTGGAAATGTAACTAAATCTCCTTTACCAAATCTAACACTTTCTCCTTTTTCTGGGGTGACAATTACATCACCTGCCAAGAGATAACAGGTTTCTGACTCTTCATAAGTCCAGGGAAATTCCGAGGCTTCTTTTGTCCAAATAGGCCAACTAAATACACCTAAATTTTCTAAACGTTCCTGGGTTGGTTGATGTTCTATCTGAATATCCATCATATTTTGTGTAGACATTTGTATCACTCCTCAAGTATTGATTTTTTTTTATACGGCTACTTAGACGTTTTAATAGTTGTCAAGTAAGCATTTCCTACAGAATGCTATGCCAACAGCTATTAGCAGTTAGTTTTTTAATGAATATAGTAATTTTAGCTGATTCTTTCACGTCATTAATTACCAACTCTATTATAGGGGGTTTGGAGACCAAACCCCTACTTGAAGTTTTTACCTGTTTGAGAATTTTCTTTTCCAAAGCAAGCGAATATCATATGAATTGGTATTCAAATCCGCTTGCTTCAGAGTGTTATCAGAAACCGGGTTTGTGGGAGTTCAATGGTAGGGACGTTGTATGCAACGTCCCTACAAGGGAATTTGATACAAACCGGGTTTCTCTGCTTTTTTATACTTATAGAACCCCTAAGCGGATCTCTAAAATTAGCTGGAGAGATCGGGGGACGGGGATATGGGGATATGGGGATATGGGGAGATTGGGGCTATTTTTATACTTTTTTCCCTATTCTATTTCACCGAAATTCTGATTCCGCGCCTCCTGTCTC
>JBFRWR010000622.1:0-4817 GCA_051439685.1 Trichodesmium sp. | reverse complement strand
AATCATATTGATAAAGCGAATATTCATACATGGTTAGCTTGGCAAAATTCTCCGGGTAGGCAATTACATAATGCTGTGATGGAAAATATTTTAAATCCAAAACATCCCCAAGCTCAAACATTTATTAACTGGTTTAAAAATTTATATAATTTGTAACCGTACGAACTAAACTGTAGAAAATCGTGACAGCTTAATATCTTGATATTGGATTAACCAATACTGGCTGTACGGCACAGCTCACTATTCCCATCCTACGGAATGCTGCGCAAACGCCAGTAAATGCCTCTGGGAATTTCTTTCTAATAATTTGAAGACTGCCATTAATGTCAGCATTAATCACTTTACCAGTTCCACTCCTGAATAAACCACGTTTGACTCGTTTACCCCTATAAGTTTCATGTTTTATTGGTTGCTCAAGATCAAGGGCAGATGTTTTGCTTGTATAGCTTTCCTCTGTTTCAATCACCTTGATTCCTGCTAGCTGACATTTGTAAGTAATTTGCTTGACTAACTTATCATGTGGTATTTGGGTAAAATTTTGGTTGTTTTTTTTGCCCATATTTGCACTTTGTTTCCAGTTATCATTCTTGCCAATGACTACAGTACCAATATTATTAGTCACTAAATAATTGACAACTAATTTACTGGTGTTATGCAGATAATTCTCCACAAAACGATTTCGATGATAACTTAACGCTTCAATCTTACGGCTAGTTTTTCTGTTGCCTTTAAGAACACCTTGATATTTAGCTTTTCGCTTGTTATATAGTTGATTGACGCTTTTTAGCGGCTTCCCATTAATCAGCAGTGGTTTTACACCAGGCTTATTTGTAGATAGAGCAACTAATCGGTCAATCCCTAAATCTATTCCTGCTATATATGTAGACTCTATCCGTGGTTGTTCAGTTTTTTCATACACAACTTCAATTACATAGCAGCCGGTCGCAGGTACTATCCTGACTTCAACTACAGTTTCAACAATTACAGGTATTTTGATATCACTCATCGATAAGTGACAAATACCATCTTTCAAAGGGGCTTTATAAACTGATTCTTTTGAATATATAACTACATTCCTACCTTGAGTTTTATTCTTATACTTTGGTATTTTTGGTTTGCCCAAAAACTTTTGTGGATGTTTTGACCATTCTTTGATTGCCTGAAAATAACCACGCCAAGTTGCAATTAAGCATTTGATTATTTGTTTTGATACTTTAGTTGGTAATGCTCTATAGGCATCACTATCTTTGGTGGCGTGGTACAGTTTAGTTAAATCCAGACTTTTTCCCCACTGGAAAAAATGCTGACGACAATAATAGTTAGCCAGGTTGTACAAGTTTTTCGACTTAAAGGCTAAGTGATCGCACACCCGCCAAAAGTTATGTGTTCGGTTAATAATATGCCTGTCAACAAGTCGCATTCACTTTCTATATTTTCAGATTTTAGTTGTTAGCTGTTTAATATTACAACATTTTTGTAAATTTTACAACTATTTTCTACGGTTTAAGTTTAACAGTTAATTACCCACACTTTGTACTACAAAATGCAGTATAGAAAAATGGTAAAACTTGAGTAAGTATTTAGACTTATTTCCTAGTTTTTTTCTTCCCCCCTGACTTTCTTCTGAACTTGAGAATGGGACTTTAACAAAAAATCTTACATTATACTAAAGTATTTTTAGTTTAGTCTGGAGATAAATTACTATAACTAAAATTATCTCTAAATTACAGGTAATCAGAGGGGTATATCAAAGGACATAAAAAATTCTCATATCCAAACTGAAGTAATCCTGGCTACATTCAAAGTAGACAATAGATTTTCCTGTAATCAGAGTGTAGTTTTTTCACTAGCTATCAGCTTTTAGCCATCAGCTAGCCTGTTGGGTCATAACTACTGTTAGCAGCTTTTAGCAGCTTTTAGCAGCTCTAGGTTAAAATCCCCCGGCAACCCCAAGCACCAGATGGTTGAGGGGGTTGAAATTTCCTCCGAGGTCGTCCCTAAACAATTATGCTGATTGCTGACCGCTGACAGCTTCGTTTACTAACTCTCAAAAAGCCTTGTAAATCTGCTTTGAGTGTTGTGAATAAACAGTAAGATTACCAAATTTATTCTAGAATTATGCAAGAAGTACACCAAGAACAGGCTTACACAGAAAAAGTAAAAATCCAGGTAGAGGACGATCGCACAGGTACGAGTATCGATACTATTAAACGAGCGATCGCCGATAATTTATATTATCTTCAGGGAAAAGACCTAGAATTTGCTACCTCCTATGACTACTATATGGCATTAGCCTATACCGTCCGCGATCGCTTGCTGCATCGTTACCTCAAAACGACTAAAACCTACTCTCAGCAGAATGTCAAAACAGTATATTATCTCTCAGCAGAGTTTCTCATGGGTCGTCAACTAGCCAAAAACCTAGTTAATGTCGAATGTTGGGAGGTAGCGCGTCAGGCTTTAGAAGAATCATGTCTTGACCTATATGATTTACTGGAAAAAGAACCAGAACCAGGTTTAGGCAACGGGGGTTTAGGTCGCCTTGCTGCTTGTTTTCTTGACTCCCTTGCTACCCTAGAAATTCCAGCAGTAGGGTACGGAATTCGTTATGAATTTGGGATTTTCAAACAACAAATTCAAAATGGTTTCCAAGTCGAACAACCGGATAAATGGTTAACCATGGGGAACCCTTGGGAAATACCCCGCCATGAAGAGGAAGTAGAAATTAAACTTGGCGGTTACACCGAAGCTTACACAGACAAACAAGGCAACTATCGCGTGAGGTGGATACCTGCACGGACAGTTATCGGTATGCCTTATGATACACTTGTACCTGGCTACAACACTAATACAGTTAATACTTTACGCCTCTGGAGTGCTAAAGCAAGTAATGAATTTGACCTACAAATTTTTGACTCCGGCGACTATAACCGCGCCGTAGAAGATAAGACTATTTCTGAAAATATTTCTAAAGTTCTCTATCCCAACGACAATATCTTCCAAGGTAAAATGTTGCGGTTAGAACAGCAGTATTTCTTCGTTAGCTGTTCTCTCCAAGATATTATCCGCACTCACTTATCCAGAAATCCAAATTTAGACAACTTCCACGAAAAAGCAGCTATTCAACTCAACGATACTCACCCTTCTATTGGAGTTGCAGAATTAATGCGACTACTAATAGATGAACACGATCTAGACTGGAAAAAAGCCTGGAATATTACCCAAAATACCTTTGGTTACACTAATCATACTCTGTTATCAGAAGCCCTCGAACGTTGGCCTGTTAATATGTTCGCAATTTTACTACCACGACATCTGGAAATAATATATGAAATTAATTTCCATTTCCTAGAGAAAGTTAAAAAACGTTATCCAGGTGATGATGGGCGGTTAGCACGGATGTCATTAATTGAAGAAGTTCCCGAAAAGCGGGTAAGAATGGCTCATTTGGCTTGTGTCGGTTCCCATGCTATTAACGGTGTTGCTGCATTACATACTCAACTATTGAAAACTGATGTTTTAAGAGATTTCTATGGAATTTGGCCGGAAAAATTTACCAATAAAACTAATGGCATTACTCCCCGGCGTTGGTTATTAATTAGTAACCCTAAGTTAGCATCACTAATCACGGAGAAAATTGGCAAAAATTGGATTAAGAATTTAGAGGAAATCAAACAACTGGAACGGTTTATTGATGACCCTGAATTTTGCCATAATTGGAGTAGAATTAAACATGAAAATAAACAAGATTTAGCTGTCTATATTGAGTCAAAAACTGGAATTACAGTTAATCCCAATTCTTTGTTTGATATTCAGGTAAAACGACTCCATGAATATAAACGTCAACTCTTAAGTGTAATGCACATTATTACTCTTTATAATCGGATTAAAAATAATCCAGATATAGATATTTTGCACCGCACTTTTATTTTTGGCGCGAAGGCAGCACCTGGTTATTATATGGCAAAATTAATTATTAAATTGATTAATGCTGTAGGAGAAGTAGTTAATAATGACCCAGATGTGCGGGGTCGTCTCAAGGTAGTTTTTGTACCAAATTTCTCAGTATCTATTGGTCAGAGAATTTATCCAGCAGCTGACCTTTCTGAACAAATTTCTACTGCTGGAAAGGAAGCTTCTGGCACTGGAAATATGAAGTTTTCTCTGAATGGATCTTTAACTATTGGTACTCTTGATGGAGCAAATATTGAGATTCGAGAAGCTGTAGGAGCTGAGAATTTCTTCTTGTTTGGTTTAACAGTTGAAGAAGTTAAAGAATTAAAATATAAGGGATATAATCCCGAACAATACTATACTTCTAATAAAGAATTACGACAGGTAATTGACCGTCTTACTTCAGGTTATTTTTCACCAGGTAAGCCAAATTTATTTCACCCAATTGTAGAATCTTTACTAGAAAAAGATGAGTATATGTTATTGGCTGATTATCAATCTTATATTAACTGTCAAGAACGGGTAAATGAAGCTTATGGCAATCCCGAATATTGGACGAGAATGTCGATTATTAATTCAATTAATATGGGTAAGTTTTCGGCAGATCGTACTATTTGGCAATACTGTCAGGAGATATGGAATGTTGAACCTGTGAAAATTGATATGGAAGCATATAGTCAGGAGACAGCAGGTTTGCAACGTTATTGTCAGATTTGATTGAGAGGGAACAGTCGTATGATGAGCAAATAGGAGGGCTGTTTCATTCTCGCAAAAAGCAGAGTGTGGGAAGTGTGGGAGGTTTGGTTGGGAAGTAAGAAACTCTCAAAAAGTTGATTCAACACTTCCCCCTGTTTCCGCAGTTC
>JBFRWR010000621.1:0-7471 GCA_051439685.1 Trichodesmium sp. | reverse complement strand
AATATTTGAGTGTTTATCTACAAGATTTATATCAACTTCCAGGAATAGCAGATACTTGTAATTTAGAGGCAGTAAAACAAGATTATTATGGTAATCTTTTTCCTCTTAACCCTGGTGGAATTATTCCTTTGGGTTCATAATCAGTTATCAGTTATTAATTATCAGTTATCAGTAAACACTTTTCATGTCGCGCAGTGAAAGCAAAGCATTCTGAATGCCTTAACTTTTTAGGTCGTAAATCATCCTTTTTACCGAAGGGATATCTCCTGTAAAATATTTTTCTCACCCTTACTATTTGTAATATTCTTTTTTCAAATCAGTTATCAGTAAACACTTTTCATGTCGCGCAGCGTTTCATGTCGGCGACAGCCGAAAACCTTCCACTCCGATCCAGTCGCAATGACTTGGGTATAGTAATTACCCAGATTCTATAGAACCCCTGAAGGTATCTATAAAATTAGCTGGAGAGATCGGGGGACGGGGAGATTGGGAGATTGGGAGATGATGAAGCAAGGGGCTATTTTATACTTTTTTCCCTATTCTATTTCACCGAAATTCTGACTCCTGATTCCGCGCCTCCGCGCCTCCTGTCTCCTGTCTCCTGTCTCCTGTCTCCTAATCCTCACTTTTGCCAAGATACCTTCAGGGGTTCTATATTACTGGTTACTGAAAAAGTTTTGAGGATAAGCTAAATTATGTTTAAGAAAAGCTTGTTTGACTCGTCTGACTAAATCAGTTTTATAAATATGTTCATCCCTAGCGTCAATAGGATAAGACTTTAACTTAAATTGAGTTCCCCATGGTTGTTCCTCAATTAATACTCTGATTGGCAAATTTAATTGAGTATACTTACTGGTAAAAGCAGCTAAATAAAGAATTTTCATAACCAGTTCCGCATCAACTCCATGAGCTAAATAAAAATTTGTGGTTACTTGAGCTTCTAATGCACCATTATTAGCATTAGATATCGGTTCATTCCAAATTTTATTATGGGGAATAAAGATTCGATTATCTTCAACAGTTTGTATCCGAATCCCCCGCAAATCATAACTGACAATTTCGCCATAATTATCTCCTATTTTAACTCTATCACCTACTCGATAAGGAATTTCAAATAGAGCTACTACTCCAGCAATTAAGGAACTAGCATAATCTTTAAAAGCAAAACCTAAAGCCACAGCAATTGTACCTGTAATAGCTAATAAATTTTCCGTTGATAGTTTCAAGAACAAACTTAATATATAGGTGATAGTAATTAATAAAATAAAAGCTTGGAGAAAAGGGGCTGATTGTTTTGCGGTTGTTCTAAATTTTAAAGGAACTCTTTCTGACAACCATTTACTAAAAGAGTTAATACTAATCAGAAAACCATAAGCTACAGCTAAACTAATTACTGTTTGTAGAATATTTCTGAAATTTATCTCCTTAATTCCTATAATATTTAATCCGTTTTCTACTGTTAGTAGATGGCAATGAAAAAAAAGTTTTAATTCCCAATAATTTAAAGATAAATTCATTGTATTAAGTCAGTAATAAAGTTATATTTTTTGAGATATTTATGCAATTTAAGATAGTAAGCTGGATTAATACTTAAGAAATCATTCTCACGTTGAATTATGCACATGGATAATAATTTTTGAATTTGAAATTGAATGGTACTTTCAAATTCTCCTAAGCTTAAAGCTAAGTCAGATAGATTCATTTCTCTATGCAAAAGTAGAGAAAATAAAAGATAACGGTCATCTGCAGTTAAATCTGGTAAATCTAACAATTTGACTTTATTGTATTCGACTAAAATATTTTCTTCTGTTTCTGCTTGATTATTATTATTTTCAATATTTACTAAGCTTAAAGACTGTATCCAAAATTGAGCAGCTACTGAACTTAAACCTTGAGAAATAGTAGCTAAATCCTCAAAGTGTTCTTGAATTTTACTCAAGTTTTTTTCTTGATCTTGGTCATTTTTGGCAAACTCTAATTGATTAATTACTGGAGTTAACCATTGACTAATTTCTTCTCCTGTTAAAGTTGGTAATGATAAAGTTTTTTCAAAGTAAGATTTGATTTGATAAACATGATCGAGATACTGCCATGTGAGAGAATTACAACCAATTAACCAAAATCGAGAATGGTCTTGAAAAATTCTATTTCTTAAAAACTCTATTCCATCCAAACCATGAATTTCTCGTAGGAAGCAAAACTCAAAACAAGGAATAATTATTAACTCCTGAAATTTGCCTGAATTATTATCAAAATCTAGTTGAGCAGGAAGACCTAAATCCTTTTGTAATTTAGGTACAATTTTACAATAATTTTGAGGTCTATTTGACCACGATAATACTTTGATTTTGCTTAAGTTTTCATAATTCCAATCAGTTAAAGCTGTTTGAATAATTTGGGGTAAAGGTTCTATGGAGCTACTTAAAATAACCAGTTCATTTGCTTCTGGATTTTCTTGCCATTTAGATAATGATTCTTCTAATGTTGATTGTAAAATTTCAATATATTTTGAGTGACAAGGTAATCCTTGAATTTCTTGGTTTAAAGTGGAAATAATATTTTGGGGAAGTTCATTGTGTTGATTGTTGATTTCAGGTGAGGGGACTTTGGTAAACAAAGATTTGAATTGTTCAATTATCTGCATTATTTTCTTATTAGATATAAATATACTAATCTGATAAAATTTGTGAGAAAAAACTGTGGGGGTTTGATTTTCAAATCCCTTTTGACTGTTAACTGTTAACTGTTAACTGTTAACTGATAACTGAAATGACTTGGGTTTGGAGACCAAACCCCTACGATAAAATCTTACAATCTATTTAGGATTGCTATAGTATTTTTTAAACTTTCTATTATATATGACATTCAGATCATAAAAATGCCAGATAGAAAAATTATCAGTATAATACTGACATTGTATCAAGATAGAGCTTTTAACTTTTAATATGAATCAGGTTGATTATCTCAGAATTAGTCTCATAGATCGTTGTAATTTTCAATGTCAATATTGTATGCCAGAAGGTGCAGAAATTGACTATATATTAAAACAAGATTTATTAACAAATAATGAGTTACTAACTCTACTAAAAGATGTCTTTATTCCAGTCGGTTTTACTCGGTTTCGGTTAACAGGAGGTGAACCTTTATTACGTCCTGGTCTTGTAGACTTGGTTGAGAATATTGCTTCTTTTCCAGAAACAAAAGACTTATCTATGACGACCAATGGATTTTTACTAGCAGATATGGTAAAAGATTTATATGATGCTGGTTTAAAAAGAGTTAATATTAGTTTAGATTCTCTAGACTCAGATACTTTTAATTTAATTATTGGAAATAAAGGTCGTAGTCGTTGGCAAATGGTTTGGCATGGTATTCAAGCTGCTTATGAAGTAGGTTTTGACCCTTTGAAATTAAATGTAGTTGTTATTCCTGGAGTTAATGACCATGAAATTTTAGATTTAGCAGCTTTAACTATTGAACGTAATTGGCACGTTAGATTTATTGAATTTATGCCTATTGGTAATGATAAATTATTTGAGAATAAAGGTTGGATTTCTTCAGAAGAATTACGGCAACAAATTAGAAGAAAATGGGGACTGACAGAATCTTTTGTCCCTGGCAATGGCCCTGCTGATGTCTTTCAAATTCCTGGGGCAAAGGGTACACTAGGATTTATCAGTCAAATGTCAGAATGCTTTTGCGATCGCTGTAATAGAATGCGTCTTTCTGCGGATGGATGGTTAAGACCTTGCCTTTTGAATGAAATGGGTCAAATAAATCTAAAAAATGGCCTGCGCTCTGGGGTGTCTGTTGAGGAGTTACGACAGCAGGTGGGATATTTATTGGGTGTCAAACCAGAAATTAATTTTAAGCAAAGAGAGTCTGGTACAACTGGTATGTATAGTCGAACTATGTCACAAATTGGAGGATAATTAGAATTGAGAATTGAGAATTGAGAATTGAGAATTGATAATTGATAATTTAGGAGTCAGGAGTCAGGAGTTAGGCAGAAATATATATAGGATAATCAAGGAGTTAGGAACAGAAGGAATTTATAGATAGATTATTGGGATAATTACTAATACTAAACCTCATTTATTATTCTTAATTAATGAGTACCAATAGTTATCTTGAGATTTCTTTTATTATTTTATTCAGTCAAGAAATAAACTTCTTGGTGTATCACAAATCTATAAAACTTCTGACTTTGTTAGAATTAAATCCCTATCCAATTAATTCTGTCTCCTGTCTCCTGTCTCCTGTCTCCTTCTTCAATACAAAATAGAGATGAAAAAACAAAAACTCTAAGCTTGTCTAGAATAATATTCCACAACTAACAGTTCGTTAATTTGAAGTGCCACCCACTCCCGTTCCACAACACTATTAACTTTACCAACCAGCTTATCTTTATCAAATTCTAAATGGCTAGGAATATTAGCTAAACCTGGATATTGGAGATTAACCTTGACCATTTCCTTAGATTTTTCTTTTTGCTTAACACTAATTACCTCTCCAGGTTTACACTGATAGCTAGCAATACTCACTACCTTACCATTAACTGTTACATGACCATGATTAACTAACTGTCTTGCGGAAGGAATAGTCGGAGCCATTCCTAAACGAAATACAGTATTATCTAAACGCATTTCTAGATATTGTAATAATACTTGTCCTGTAGAACCTGCTGCACGACGAGCCTTTTTTACATAACGCAGGAGTTGTTTTTCAGAAAGACCATAATTATATAATAGTTTCTGTTTCTCCTCCAGTCGAATAGCGTATTCTGAACGCTTTCTCCGATTCTGACCATGTTGACCAGGTGGATAAGCACGTCTGGCACTTTTACGAGTTAGTCCTGGTAGATCGCCGAGGCGACGCACTATTCTTAAACGTGGACCTCTATATCTAGACATATAATTTCCTCATTAATTTCAAATTTAACCACAATCCTATATCATATACTACTTAATTACTACTTTGTCAATTGGCCATTATTTAGTTTATCTCTATTAAAAATATGTCTAATCTTAACTTTTCTGATTTTTTCTCGGATAAATTTCACTTATCTTTGCCTAAGAAATACTTAAGTAAAAGGTGGATATCTTTAGCAGCAATACAACTTTTTAGTTATAGTTTATTGATGGCTATTCCTGAAGCAGCAACTGCCCAAGCAAATAGACAATCATATAGAATTTGTTCTAGAGATTTACTAAGCGTAGGTTTATCTAAAGAAGAAGTAGCTAATGCTTGTGGTGCAGCTCTAAAACCTAGAGGTTTATCAGGTTGTGTAACAGATATTTACGATAGTACAACAAAAGAACTTTCAGCAGAAGAGATTTTATTTAATTGTCAACGAGTTAGAAGAGTTAACGAGTTAGGAACTTGCGTAGAAAAGATTAATAAATCAGTCAGAGATAAATCTAATCAAGCTGCTATCTTAGAAAGTTGTCGTCGTAGTTTACTGCCAGAAATTTTTTCTTTTTGTGTAATTGGTTTAAGTTCTAATATTACCTTATCCACAGAAGAAATGTTATCTAGTTGTCTTAATCCTAATCAAGAAACAAGTGATGTTTCTGAAGAAGAAGAAAGTTAATTTATACAGGGAAGAGGGACTAAGGAGTGGGGAATAGGGGAAAATAATTAATTATTTATCCCCTATAATTAGGGGTGTGCTGAAAAAGTATTTTTTAGGGAGTAGGGGCAATTTCCTGCGGAATGCTGCGCAAACATGAATTGCCCCTACAGAATTTTTTTGCCCAACTATGCGCGGATTGCTATATCAAATTAGTATAATCTGTAGAAAAATTATTCCTATTAGGATGGCTATAGTTTATGACTAATTAACAATGGATAATTAAGGGAATTGTTTAATGCTCTTATCTCAAGAATTTAGGACTTACGCACTCGCAAGGAAATTCTGTCATTGCGTTTAGCTAGCGCACAACTCCGTTTTACATGTTCCGCAGGAAAACGCTCCGCGACATGTTTGCGGAGCATTCCGTCAGGAAAAAGCGCAGCTTTGCTTTGCAATAGCAAGCGACAGCGACGCAATCTCAAACGCCCAAAAGTCCTTCCTAATGCGTAAGTCCTGTATTAATTGTTCATTATTAATTACTCAAAAAGAGCTTTGTGTTTGGTTGCAATTTTAAAAAGATACTGTTAATATTATTTTCTTAAAGATACTTAATCAAACTACAAACAAATGAAAAAGTTGAATATTATGGCCAGCGCCTTGTCTACTGTAGCGATCGCTGGTGGTGTACTTTTTGCTAATTCTGTAGAAGCTTGTATTTTCAGTAACAAAAGTCAAGATTTGACATCAAAAACATCATTAATTTCACTTAACTCTTGGTTAAGTAAAAATTTTCCTAATAAGTCAGACTTTGCTATTGCGGGTACTGCGACTGGTGCTGTGGGTTTAATGGGATTAAGTGCTTTTTTTGCTGCTCGTTATCTTAATCGCAAAGTCGAAGCTAATACTAATTCTAGTAACGATTCTCTGGAATTATCGACAGAAGAAACATTAATTCAACAGCACCCTGAAGCTCCAGGTGGGGAACTTGACTTAGTTCAGAATGATGGTGTGGATCCTACAGACTCAGAAGTTTTATCTAGTGTTGTAGAAAAAGAAATTTTTATTGCCAAATAAATTGATTGAATAAAGGGAAGAGGAAATTAAAATTATCTTTCGATTTTCCTATTTCTTCCCTTTATATTCTGACTTATGAGTTTTTCTTCCTTAATTCTATAAAAAAAATTAATCTTAGCCAACATACTAATATCATGTCCGGATAAGAGCGTGATAGAACTCCGTTCCGCGCTCCGCGACCAAAAAACTTGCTCCTCCTTAATACTTGAAAACTTCCTCTTCTTCCCTCCTGACTCCTGTAGGGACGTTGCATGTAACGTCCCTACGACTCCTATTTCCTATCTCCTGTCTCCTGTCTCCTGTCTCCTGACTCCTCCCTAATTATTTATAACTGTTCAACCGGACATGATATAACTACTATAGCAATTCGTGCTTATGTTTTGATAAATATTCCCTATAAATTATCAATTCTTTCCCCGTCTTCCTTGCTCCCTATCTCAACTAAGAAATTCGTAAAAGCTTGAATAGTTAGTATAGCGTTTCTCAAGTTAATGAGGTACAGTTGTTTTTCTGATTTTTACTCCTCATTTCTTTATCTTCCCTACTCCCTACTCCCTGCTCCCTACTCCCTAAAACAAAGGAATGAGCGTACCTCACCTGTAGGCGAATTGCTATAGAAGCCATTTTGGATCTATGATTGGGAGTGTGGGGAGTCTGGGGAGTCTGGGGAGTCTGGGGCTATTTTTATACTTTTTTCCCTATTCTATTTCTGCAAATTCTGACTCCTGTCTCCTGTCTCCTGTCTCCTGTCTCCTGTCTCCTGTCTCCTGTCTCCTGTCTCCTGTCTCCTGTCTCCTGTCTCCTGTCTCCTAATCCTCACTT
>JBFRWR010000620.1:0-4441 GCA_051439685.1 Trichodesmium sp. | reverse complement strand
TGATTTAACTCTATAGTTTTAGTCGGAACAATACCACTTGCAAAGTCTGCTTTGGGAAAGTTTGCTAATGCTATTAATCGGAAGTTTGATAATAATTGATTATTGGCATTATAAATCCAACGGGGTCCCCCTTGAGCTTGATAATTGACTTTGAAATTGACAGTTTCTCCAGGGGATAAGTTAAATAGAAAATTATAATTTTCAGGGTTAGTAGGAATTAATCTTTTATTGTTTTGTTCGACGCGAAAGTTTTGGAGTAAAGAATAACCGTAAGGAGGACGAATATCAAAGAAAAATTCTTGGATATTTTGAAGTTGGTTAGTAACTTGATATTCTGCGGAAAAATCTACAACATAAACAGCTTTGATATTTTGAACATCTTGAGCTTGATTAATATTTACTTCAATTTTTGAAGAGTTTATTCTGAGATATTTATCTACATTTCTTGTACTTTTAACTTCAACCTGTTTATTATTAACCCACTGATAATATGTATAGGGTTCTTCTACTATATAACGAATTTTTGGAGCCATTTGTTCGAGGCGGTTGCCTGCCACACCCGCAGCAATTTTGGCTATTTTTGCCTGTTCCCAATTATGGTAACGATTACTCAGAGTTGAACAAAGAAAAAATCCTCCTATTACTAAGCTTAAAACTAAAATTATATGGGGTAAACTTTTAAGTAAACTTGAATATCTAGATACCAATTCATTAATTAAAGTATTGGGTTTTAGTTCTTGAGAACGTAAAGAAAAATTGATTAGAGCAATGATAATTCCTAAGAAACCAAGGAGCAGAATTAATATTAATGATACTTTGAGAATTTGATTGCCAAATTCAATTAATTCTTGGGGATGGGTAATATCGGGTATATTCGGAATGCCTTGATTAGATTGCCACATCTTTTGAAAATATAGAGGATTTTAAATATTAAATTATAGGTTTGACTATGAGGTAATTCTCCAAAATTTAAAGTTAAGTAGAGCATGGTTATTTCAATTATCATAGTTAGCCTCCTACGGAGGAGCTACCCCATCAATAAACCTCCGACTTTAGCTTAGTAGATAGTTGATTAACTATATAGCAATCCTAAATAGGTAGTAACAAATCAAAAAGTAAATAAAAAAGTTTAAATTCTCACCAGTTAAGTGTTCCGTATTCCCTAAAAAACAGTAAGATTTTTGCCAGGAATAAAATATGATTCCTATAGCAATGCTAAATAGGTTGCGGGTAAGTAAAAAGTAAATAAAAAAACTGAAACTTTTCTCTGTTCCCCACTCCCTCTTCCCTAAAAGCAATTAAAATTTTGTACAGGACTCAAATATAATTGCTATAAGTAGTCAAGCAAAATTAATTGTATATTTAATGCTGAGGTTAGGTAGGAAGAGCAAAAATAATTTGCTCTACCGATCAAAGTGTACAAGTATTTTTTCTACTCCCTACTCCCTACTCCCTACTCCCTAATTTCTGAAAAATGTTAAATTAATTTTGCACAGGTACTTATAAAGATATAGCAATTTCCACAATAGTGAGGTACGCTCATTCCTTTGTTTTAGGTAGTAGGGAAGATAGGAGAATAGGGAGTAGAAAATAAGAAAAACAACTGTAGCTCATCAGCTTAAGAAACGCTATATAGGAATGGAAAAACTTGACTATATTAATATTGATAAATTAACTCCAGTTTATGCCAGGGTGATTAGCTAGGTAGATTTATATTTAGTTATATAGTTGATAATTTGAACACCTAATTTAGTTAAGCTAACGTTATGATTAATTTCCCGTCTATAAAGACTCTAATAATACCTACAAATTTGAAAGTTTAATTTCCAGAATATAGTCAATTTGAATTAAAAATTTTGTAATACCAAATTAATATGAAGTTGCATAGAATAAAATTTTCATCAGAGTTTACTGTATATTAAGATAGAGAACTTAATTAATTCATCATTCTATGCAGCTTTACATAAAATTGGTATAAGTAGACTTAACTTATGGAAAATCAGACATCAGAAAATCTTTTTAAATCCGCAGTCAAGAATTATCAAAAAGGAAATTTAAAATTAGCGGCAAAAATCTGTCAAAACATCCTAGAAACAGATCGAAAAAATTTACGGCCGCTACATTTATTAGGAGTTATTTCTGGTTTAGAGGGGCAACCGAAAGAAGCAATTTCTGACCTGACTCAAGCTGTGAAACTAAATCCAAATAATCCTGAAATTAATAGTAATCTTGGTCTCGCACTGAAGGATAATCAGCAATATGAAGCAGCCATTAAATATTATCAAAAAGCTTTGGAACTTAAACCAAATTATGCCGAACCATATAACGGTTTAGGTAAAATCTTTTTAGAGCTAGGAAGACTGGTGGAATCTCAACAATATTATCAACAAGCTATTAAATTAGACAAAAATCATGCAAATGCTCACTTTGGTTTGGCACTTATTTTGCTGAAACAAGGAAATTTTATTCAAGGATTTCATAAATATGAATGGCGCTGGCAAAAAAAAGATTTTAGGTCTCGTAACTTCTCTCAACCTTTGTGGGATGGCTCAAGTTTTCAGGGCAAAACTTTGTTAGTTTATACTGAACAAGGTTTGGGAGATTCGATTCAATTTATCCGCTATATTCCTCTGGTGAAAAAATTAGGAGGGCGTGTCATTGTTGAACTTAATCAAGATGGGTTAAAATTATTATTTACGACTGTTTCAGAAATTGATGAATTATTTGTTATAGGTGAAAAATCACCAGATTTTGACCTGCAAATTTCATTGATTAGTCTACCTCGAATTTTGGGAACCACCTTAGAAAATATACCTGCTAAAATTCCTTACTTATCCACACCAAAGTCAACCAATTTTCCCATCCCACCTGCTCCAGAAAACAATCTCAAAGTAGGGATATGTTGGCAAACAAGCAGTAAGACTAAAACCAGTCAAAAACGCTCTTACCCAGTTCAATATTTAGAGCGAATTATAAGTATAGCTAAAGCTAATTTTTATATTTTACAAAAGGAGGTATTACCAGCAGATTTAGAATGGCTGAAGTCTCAAACTCAAATACATAATTTAGGTTCATCTTTTGATGATTTAGCCGATACCGCAGCAGTTATCCAACAACTAGATTTAATAATAACAATAGATACAGTTATTGCTCACTTAGCAGGAGCATTAGGAAAACCAGTTTGGGTAATGTTAAATTTTGATTCTGATTGGCGATGGATGTTAGATAGAAATGATAGTCCTTGGTATCCGACAATGAGGTTATTTAGGCAGAATAAATTTAATGATTGGGATAGTTTATTTATTGAGGTAAAACAAGCATTAATTGAACTTTTATAATATCAGCATAATTCACCATATTTATTATAAAATTTGTAATAATTTCCTGCGGAATGCTGCGCAAACATTAAAAATGCTTTAAATGAGTATAAGCTTTAAAGTCAGGTTTGATATTAAGATTCAATTTACGTCAACTAATAAAGCTTTTTTCTCAAACTAAAATAAATAGCTGACTGCTAAATGCTGACTGCTGAATGCTTACGAAAATTTTGATCTTGTATATCAATATTATCAACAAAATAATTTAGGAGAAGCAGCAAAATATGTAGTCTAATACTTGCAGAAAAAACTCAATATTTTCAGGTAATCGATTGATTTTATTAGCTGTACTAGAAAATTAAGTAGTAATTCATCTTTTGCATTAGGTTATGACTTTGAGTATTAACTTTAGACGGTCATTTCAGTTATTAGTATTTCCTATTGAAGCATCAGGCTTGAAATACGGAAGTTGATTTTTTTCATCGCCTTAAAAGGGGAGAATTTAGACCTTACTTTTGGTTAAAAATGTAAACATTCAGCTATCAGAAATAAGACTTTGTACTTAAGGACGGAGTTTAAATTAATATGAACTTTGGAGCTTACTTTTCTAGTAAGATTTTTCTCGCTCAATTAAATATTGCTTTTATTACCCACTAAAACCAATAGCTGATAGTTGACGGCTGTTTCGCTTGCTTCGCTGCCCATTCATGTCGCGCAGCATTCCGCAGGAAATTCTCACTTAAAAATTGATGATTAGGATAATGTATTTGAACAGGTGAAAGATAATTTAAAAAATTTGCTTGACAATAATTAAACTTAAAAGGAAATATCAAAAACTATGGATGAAAAATTGGCTAATAGTGAAATTAAACAAGCTATAAAAAAATACCAATCTGGAAAGTTGGAAGAAACAATAAATATTTGTCATCAGATTATCAAAAGACAGCCTAATGATTTTTTAGTTTTAGAACTTTTGGGTGTATGTGCTTATGAAAAGGATGAAATAGAAGAGGCGATCGCTTATTATCAAAAGTCTTTAAAAGTTAATCCTAATTATGCCGAAACTCATAATAATTTGGCTGTTGCACTTCAAGATAATCGGCAAATTGATGCTGCGTTTAGTC
>JBFRWR010000619.1:0-2695 GCA_051439685.1 Trichodesmium sp. | reverse complement strand
AGATGGGGAGATGATGAAGCAAGGGGCTATTTTTATACTTTTTTCCCTATTCTATTTGACCGAAATTATGACTCCCAACTCCTGGCTCCGCGCCTCCGCGCCTCCTGTCTCCTGTCTCCTGTCTCCTAATCCTCACTTTTGCAAAGATACTGTTAGGGGTTCTATATAATTTGGATTACCCAACTTTCACTTCTACCTTCTCTACAAAAAAATTCGTTATTTAACCGATCATCAATTTATGAAACACCCACAGTTAAAAAAAAGCTGAATACTGACATTGTTTTATAGAGCTTGCCTTTTCTAAAACTTTGTGTTAAAAGAGAATATAATAACTCTAAAATTACCAAAAAAAAATGATGATGTTTTTAATGTTAATTACCAGATTTACTATCTAGCTAAAAATAAGTATTAATTATTGTGAAAAGTTCTAAATTCCACTGTTTATCTAGAAAATAACAATGTAAGCATTTCCTGCGGAATGCTGGGCATTCATGTCGCGCAGCGAAGCAAGCGAAACAGCACTCAGCTATGAGTTATTAACTTATTCTGTTTGTCAGGAGGAATTAATCTCCAAAAAGTGAAATATCAAGAAAAAGATGATTGGCTAATTTTAATCTCTCCTGTACATTGGCTCGCCTATTAGCTGACTGCTTATTGCTAAGAGCTGAATGCTTACATAATAATTATAAAAAAACAAAATCCCTAACTAATTATCTATGAAATATTCCGCATCTGCATCTACTAAAAAATCTCCCAAAGCAAAACAAAATCAAGCAGAAAATTCTCTTCCTCCTAATGCAGATTATAGTCAAATTGACAAAAGCAAACTATCAGAAATGATGCAGCGTTATGTGGAAGTAAAAGAACAATATCCCCACGCTCTTTTACTGTTTCGAGTGGGTGATTTTTTTGAATGTTTTTTCCAGGATGCTGTAACTATTGCCCAAGAATTAGAATTAGTTCAAACCACAAAACATGGGGGAAAAGAAATTGGCAGAGTACCAATGACTGGAGTACCTCACCATGCGGTGGAAAAATATGCAGCGATGTTAGTCGAAAAAGGTTACGCAGTGGTAGTTTGCGACCAAGTAGAAGACTCTGCTATTGCTGCTAGAGAAAACCGTCAAGTCAAGCGTGAAATTACTCGTATTCTCACTCCTGGAACTCTCACCGACGACGGAATGCTAAAACCTCGGTACAATAATTATTTAGCAGCAGTAGTAATCGCCAAAAATTATTGGGGTCTTGCTTACACTGACATCTCCACTGGTGAATTTCTGACTACTCAAACCCAAGGTTTAGATCAACTCACTCAAGAATTGATGCGTTTGCAACCATCAGAAGTATTATTTCCCACTAATGCACCCGATCTTGGTTTCATGTTAAGACCAGGAGAAAA
This sequence comes from Trichodesmium sp., assembly GCA_051439685.1. GTDB lineage: Bacteria > Cyanobacteriota > Cyanobacteriia > Cyanobacteriales > Microcoleaceae > Trichodesmium. The sequence continues at coordinate 1,296 of JBFRWR010000619.1, read as the reverse complement.
GTCAGACCAACTTCCAGAATGTTTGCCTAATTCTTTCTGCTATTCCCTACGTCCCCAACAACCTTTTACCCTGGGGGAAGCGAAGGAAAGACTGTTGTTAAAATTTCAACTGACATCTTTGGAGGGTATTGGTTGCGAACATATTCCTTTGGGAGTGCGAGCAGCGGGGGGGTTATTGGAATATCTGGAAGAAACTCAAAAGGAAAATCAAGTTCCGCTACAACGTCTGCGTAGTTACACTTTAGCGGATTTTTTGATTCTCGATCACCAGACGCGCCGGAATTTGGAAATTACGCAAACGGTTAGAGATGGTAGTTATCACGGTTCCTTATTATCGGCGATCGACAAAACTAGTACTGCAATGGGGGGGCGTGCTTTACGGCGGTGGTTAGTGCAACCACTTTTGAATTTAAAGGGTATTCGTGCTAGACATGACACTATTGACGAACTAATAATAAATAATGATTTGCGTCAAGATATCCAAAGAATATTGCGTCAAATTTATGATTTGGAACGTCTGACGGGGCGAACTGGTGCTGGTACTGCTAACGCTAGAGATTTAGTTTTTTTAGCTGATTCTTTAAGCAAACTTCCAGAACTTTCGGACTTAGTGAGTTCGGGTAATTCTCCATATTTAAAAGTCTTGCAAAATATACCTCCAATTTTACAAGAATTGGGGGATAAAATTCATGCTTTTTTAGTAGAATCTCCTCCTCAACATTTAAAGGAAGGTGGATTAATTCGTTCTGGTGTAAATGCACAATTAGATGAGATGAAGGAGTTAGCTGAAGAAGACCAACAATGGATTGCTAATTTGGAAGTTACGGAGAGAGAAAGGACGGGAATTGCTAATTTAAAGGTTGGTTATAATAAGGCGTTTGGTTATTACATTAGTATTTCTAAATCTAAGGCAGATTTGGCACCGGATGATTATACTCGCAAGCAAACTTTGACTAATGAGGAGCGTTATATTACTGAGGAATTAAAAGAAAGGGAAGTGAGAATTTTAACGGCGCGGGATGATTTGAATCAATTAGAATATGACATTTTTGTTGCTTTGAGAAATGAAATAGGAGAATACGCTGAAGAAATTAGAAATGTCTCTCGTGCTGTGGCAGCTCTTGATGTTTTGTGTGGTTTAGCAGAGGTGGCAGTTTATCAAAATTATGTTCGTCCGACGATGGTTGATAGTCGAGAATTGAAAATTATTGAAGGTCGGCATCCGGTGGTGGAAAAGTATTTACCTGCTGGTTTTTTTGTGCCGAATACTGCCATATTAGGAAGTAAAAATTTAGA
>JBFRWR010000618.1:0-3100 GCA_051439685.1 Trichodesmium sp. | reverse complement strand
TAAAAATTAAAAATATCGTCAAAATTAGGAGTAAGTAATTAACAAAAAATGGTGTACTTTCATTAATTCCACCAATCAAAAAACCAACAGCCAAAATTAAAGGATAACCAGGGAGATGAGTATCCTTAGTTGGGTAGCCTTTTTGAATAATACTACTAGCCAAATAATGATTACTATTAAAATCAAAATGACGGACAATATTTTGAGCTACAGTATAGTAAAGTGTTTCATCATTCCAGCGAATTTGTAGAGAGATTGGTTTAGTCATGTAGAGAGCGATCGCTGTTATTATAAATAGTAAGAGATATGGAAAAAGATGGGTAAATAAATTTTTGCGAAAAGTCATTTTTGAAGTTAGGAGAAAGGAAGAAGGAAGAAGAAAGAAGGAAGAAGCTTAAATATAGTAAATATTTCCTCAGCTTTTACACAAATTATACCAACAACTCTAATATAAAATGGTAGCAGGCAAGATGCTTACTCCACTTATTAAAATCAGACTGTCATTTTTAGGTATAATAATTAATGGATGTTAAATACCTATTATATCATGGCAAAAACTAAATCTAAATCTGACTTTCCAACAAAAATATGTCCTGTATGTAACCGCCCTTTTACCTGGCGAAAAAAATGGGCAGACTGTTGGGATGAAGTCAAATATTGTTCCGAAAGATGTCGGCGACGTAAGTCAAAAATTGACAAACAAACCGACGCATAATAGCCTTATATCTAGTAGTTAATCACAAAAAAAAATGCAGCCAAAAGTTATTATTCATGGTGGTGCTGGTAGTTCCATTGAGCAAAAAGGAGGATTAGAAGTTGTTCGGAAATCTCTCCATCGAATAGTGGATGAATTATATAACTTACTTCTAGGTGACACTGCTGCTATAGATGCAGTTGTGCATGGTTGTCAACTATTAGAAGATGACCCTCTTTTTAATGCTGGCACTGGTTCGGTACTACAATCTGATGGCCAAATTCGGATGAGTGCTTCTTTGATGGATGGGATGAATCATCGGTTTAGTGGGGCGATCAATGTCTCCAGGATTAAAAATCCTATTGACTTGGCTAAAGCATTGCAAGAATCGCCCGATCGCGTATTATCAGATATTGGGGCGGGTGAATTTGTGCGGGAATTACAAATGCCAGTTTACAACCCCTTGACAGATAAACGATTAAATGAATGGCTTGAAGACCGCAAACATGATTTTAGTAGAAAAATGGCAAACGTGATTGCAGAATCTCCAGGCACTGGTACTATTGGTGTAGTAGTTTTGGATCAAGAGGGTAGATTAGCTGCGGGTACGTCTACAGGAGGAAAAGGTTTTGAAAAAATTGGTAGGGTAAGTGACTCGGCGATGCCTGCTGGAAATTATGCTACTGGCAGTGCTGCAATAAGTTGTACTGGTATTGGAGAAGATATTATTGATGAGTGTTTGGCAGCAAAAATTGTGATTCGGGTGACAGATGGTTTTTCCATTAAAGCAGCTTTTGAACGTTCATTTGCTGAAGCTCACGAACATAAAAGGAATTTAGGAGCGATCGGTATTGATGCTAATGGTATTATTGGTTGGGGAAAAACTTGCGATGTAATTTTAGCAGCTTTTCACGATGGGCACAAAATTGGTGATAGTTTGGAAGCTGACAAGGGAACATTAATTTTTACTGCTGAATAATATAGCAGGGAACAGGGAACAGTCTAAATTGTAGCCGTCTTTTCCTATCGTGTAGTGTTTCATTTCATTTCAGCGCCAGCCGTTTTGCTTCGCACAACTTCGTTACCAAGACACCTTAAATGGTGCATTAGTAGGGGCGGGTTTTAGCTATATAGCACTACGCATTCAGGTTAGGACAGTTATAAATCCTGGAACCCTTTAAAAGTCTACTGTTCCCTATTCCCTATTCCCTATTCCCTAGCGCGTAGCGCTATAACTTTCATGCTTATTCTAAGATTTATACAAACCCGCCCTAATGCACAAAACTAGATGTGTCAGTCTACTGGACTGATATCAAATCCGGTTAAACAGCCATAGAATTGTTAAGTTAGGAGGAGTCAGGAGTCAGGAGAAGAAAGAATTACAAAGATAAACGTAGTTATGATGATTGAAGATTTTTTTTATGTCCAATTAAACGGATTTGATATGAAACACCTTACAGCAGTTTTGGAGTTAGTGAGGTACAAAATTTTATTTTCTGTTGAGTAATCCTGGTAACACAAGCATCCTGCTTGTTACATCCTGGAAGGATGTCTTACAAAGATATTGAAATGTACCTCACCATCCTCAAAAGTGCTGTAAATGGTGTATTAGAAAATGGGGGGATGGGGTGATTACGAAAAAAGCGCTCTGCACAGTTTTAGCTGTGTCAGTCTACTATAGCACTACGCATTAAGGTTAGGACATTTCTAAATCCTAGAACCCTTGAAAAGTCTGCTACTCCCTATTCCCTACTCCCTACTCCCTGGCGCGTAGCGCTATACTACAAATTTTGCTTTGTAGCGCAGGCAACATACCCGCCCTACAAAAGTATTAGGACTTACACACTACAATGTGTTTTTGTCATTGCGACCCACAGGGTTTGCGAAGCAGTCCGGAACGGATAGCAATCTCAAATCCTAGTTTTCTGTACCTCATGCGTAAGTCCTGAGTATTTCAATTTCAATCCAAACCCCTGTTTTTTTAGTATCAGGAATATATTCAATAGTAAGCTTAGGAATACAACTCAAGCGATCGTCCTGAAGTACACCCGCACCATTTAATGTTAAAGCATCAAGACAAGCTCCTGCTAAATTATCTAAATCAGAATTAGTCCGATGTTTCCCACAAAAACTCATGGAAATCGCTGCTTTTTGAATTGGTAAATCTACCTCTAAATTAAGTTCAGAAACTTGACGGTAAATTTCAACTTCTGCCTGATTTCTCCAGGTACGATAACGAGGTGGTAAATAAGTACCATTAGCAGTAACTCGTGGACGTGCTTTAGGAACTACTTTCCCAGGAATATACAAACGAATTACTGTAGCATTTTCAGATTTTTCAGATTCTTCAGATTCGGGCTGAGAAGTTGTAAAATCCTCAGCATTATCAAACGACGGAATAATTTT
>JBFRWR010000617.1:0-4215 GCA_051439685.1 Trichodesmium sp. | reverse complement strand
AGCCCTTCAGGGGTTCTATAAGAGTTCAGGAAACCGAAAAATTATGACAAATGACTCCCAGAATCATAAAACCCAGATGGGTATTGCACTTGTAACTTCTTAAATAGATCCGATTAGGGGTTCTATAATGGGGGATTAAAATCCCATTAACACGCACCACTAATTTTTAAAATATAGTGGGCGACTTAAAGCCTTGAATTTTTAGCGCTCCAGCTAAATCCTGAAGACTGATACCTAGTGTCTAGTTGCAAAAATTAGTGGCGTTGCTGAATCAAGGTATGAAAATAAAAATTGAACAATCCCAAATATTTGTTATTCATTTGTTATTCAATAGTTCAGCAATTACTAAAAAATACAAATCATACCGACGCATCAGCAACGCCAAATTAGTAATATTATTTTTAGGTTGAATTGTCTTGGCTTCAAGCTTTTTTTATTGGCTCAGTAAGTATATTAATTTATAAAATTAGACACTCGTTTAATGCAGGGAATTATCCCACGCTAAACTTTTTCAGACGTGGGACTGAGCCGAGAGTAAGCTAAATTAATAACCTGCTTCCTCTTCATATTCTGGCATCTTAGTCTTTTGAGGAATATTCACCCGTGGAGCTTGATAAGGTATTGGAGACTCATCATCAGCCCAAGCATCTTTCTCTATTTCCGCATCATATTCATATTTTGCAGTTGCTTGAACCTCTTTCTCCTGATACTTATCCTCCTCATAATCATAGCCATCTGAGTCTCCCCAATTATCTTCCTCATAGTAGTTATTATTCACAGGTTCCTCTCTTACCTGACGTACTGGTGGAGGACTTTCAACTGGTTCCGGCTCATAATAGTCATCATAAACTGCTTCTCGTTCTAACTGCCGTGGTGGTGGAGCAATTTCTGGTTCATAATAATCATAAACTGGTTCTGGTTCCACGACTCTACGTCTGACTTGTTGTGGTTCTGCCCAGTCTTCATCCCATGCTTCCTGAGTCGGGGAAGCGACAGTCCGAATAGGTTCACGAGTGACTGGTTCTCCTGGAGGTAATTGATTTTCAGGTTTCACAGTAGGAGGATAATATAATCCCTCTTCTTCTTTTTGCCAAGGTGCTTCTCCTAAACCTAGACGTTCTAATACTCCTACTGTTAACTGTTTTACTTTTTCTTCAGAACCTTCAAACACAATTAGACGGTTTGGCCCACTGCTGACAATTTCATCAATTGATAGTTCATAAGTGCTGATAACTTGGTCTGGAATTTGAGGTATACCGATAGAAGCGATAATTAGTGATAAAACTTTGCCATCTCTAGTATCAAATTTGAAACCTCGAACTCTGCCTAATAGTTCGCCATTTTCTGTTAGGACTTCACTGTTTATCAAACTACTGTAGGCTTCAGTATCAATATCTTCTTCTAGGACTTCTTCATTATCTACTAAGATTACATCACCTATTTCACAGATATTCTTGAGAAACATAAACTTAGGTATTCCAGCCACTGCCAATATATTGTTTCGTACTCCAATGGCTACCACCTCCCGCCGATCAACGTCTATCCATAACTGACTTACTACTCCCAGGCGCTTACCTTTATCACGAGTAATTATTTGAGTTCCTAACAACTCGGAGCGTTGGCGGATTTTTTCAGATGTCATTATAATTTAATCCCAATTATATTTTATATTTTATATTATTAGTTTGAGCATATTAAACCTCGCCCTTAAGGACGGGGTGTATATTAGGTTAGGGTACTGCATCCATGAGGAATAGTTCTATAGCACTACGCCGACACGGTTAGGACATTCCTAAATCCTCGAACCCTTTAACAGTCTGCTGTTCCCTATTCCCTATTCCCTATTCCCTATTCACGCTTCGCGTAGCACTATAGATTTTGAATTGTTTGTCAATTTCAAATTTATGTTTTCTATTACATCCCATAATTATGTAACCCTTAAATTAAAGTCTAATAGTCTAAGTCAATATGCTACCCTATAATTGATTTTTAATCTTTAATTTACATTTTAATTCCTAAAACTTGGGTATGAGCGCCCCTTGCTTGGGTCACGCCGATAGTACGCTCAGAAGATTCCATCATTGGCCTTCGGAGACTAACAACAATAAATTGAGCTTGTTGTGCCTGTTGTTTAATCATTTTAGCTAATCGCTCCACATTTGCCCCATCGAGAAACATATCTACTTCATCAAACGCATAAAAAGGTGATGGACGGTAACGTTGTAAGGCAAAGATAAAGCTCAAGGCGGTTAGAGATTTTTCTCCTCCAGACATAGAGGCTAATCTTTGTACTGGTTTTCCTTTGGGGTGAGCGACTAAGTTTAACCCACCACTAAAGGGGTCTTCTTGATCTTCAAGTTGGAGATAACCGTCTCCTTCGGAAAGTGTGGCAAAAATTGTCTGAAAATTTTGATTCACAGCATCAAAAGCCTCAAAAAATGAACGTTGTCTTAAGGTAGTAAAGTTTTCTATTCTTAACAACAGTTCTGTACGCTCTCCTTCCAGAGTGCTTAATTTTTGACTGAGTTCTTCTAATCTTTTCTGGGTTTGGTCATATTCTTCGAGGGCTAACATATTTACAGGTTCTAGGGCTTGTAGTTGTTTCTGTAGAGACCGCACCTCCTTATCTAATTCTCCCATTTTAATATTTTCCGGCACTTGTGGCTGTGGGTCAGGCAAATCTGCTTTTTGTTCTTCTAACTGAGTCCGCAAAGCTATTAACTGTTCCTGACGTCCCTGCTGAGATTCCTGTAATTTTTGTAGTTGCCATTCTATTTGTTGTTTGGCTAAGTAAAGTTCTCTGAGACTAGCTTCAGCTTGGTCTCGTTTTTGTTTCTCTGTACCTAATTTTGCTTCGGCTTTAGCTATACCTGCTTTGGTTTCGGCTATTTGCTGTTCCACAGTCATAATTTGACTATTTACTTCTTTTATGGTATCTAGAGAAGCTAATTCTTGTTTTTGATATTCTGAACGGCGACGAGTAGCAGTTTCTACCTTTTCCTGTAAAAGCTGTTGTTGATTTTCCAAGTCCTGTAGTTGTTTTTGAGCTTCCCGCCAACTAGCTTCCCGTTCTTGCAATACTGCTTCCTGAGACCTAATCATTGCCTGCATTTGTTGCCACTCACTGTGGGTATGAGACTTTTCTAAATCGGCCAAATTTCTCTTTAACTCAGTTAACTGAATTTCCTGAGCGGGAATTTCTTGGTCAAGAGATGCCAACCTAGTTCCAGCATTGGCCAGCTCTAAATTATTTTTCTCTAGTTGCCCTTGTCCTTGCTCCTGTTGTTTAGTCAATTTTTGCAGTTCTGACTCAATTTGCTCTACTTTTAGCTGAGTTTCTCTAAAATACTGCTTTCCTTCCATCAAAGCTTGCGATCGCTCTTTTACATTCTCTTTTAATCGGGATATCTCTGCCAAACACCGTTCTAAGACTATTTCTATTTCTTCTAAACGTTGATGATGACTTTCTATTTCTCCCATTTCTGTCGAGTCATTACCATCAACGGTGCCAAAATGCAAGCTCCCCGAACGACGAGACACACTTCCACCAGTCATCGCCCCACTACTCTCTAATATTTCCCCATCTAGAGTAACTATCCGATATTGACCCAAATACTTCCGAGCATTTGCCAAAGCATCAAATACTACAGTCGAGCCAAACACATAAGCAAAAATCTCTCGATAACGAGGGTCACAGTCTATCAAATTTACTGCATAATCAATAAACCCGGCTGCTCCCCAACGTAAACTATCATCACGGTTGAGCCTAGATGGTCTAATTTTATTCAAGGGCAAAAATGTCATTCTGCCAGCTCTTTGTCGCTTCAAAAATTCAATCCCGGAGGCTGCTACTCTATCATTTTCTACAACCATATTTCCTAGACGGCCACCAGCAGCAATTTCTAAGGCCAGTTGATATTTAGGTTCGACTCTCCCTAGTTGTGCGACTAATCCACAAATCCCAGAAATGCCAGACTGTTGTAGCATTTTCGTGGCATAAGTACCTGTGGCTTCTTGAATTGCCTGTTGTTGAGCTTCTAATTTATCTAGTTTCCTTTGTCTTTCTCTTTGTTCTTGTAATAAGCGGGTTTGAGTGTCTTGTTGAATTTGTAGTTCTTGCTCTACTGCTGCTAATTGTTTTGTCAAAGATTCTACTTGATAATTAGCTGTTTCTTTTGACTCTTTGACTTGTTTATGGTATTTAGCCTGATTTTC
>JBFRWR010000616.1:0-23730 GCA_051439685.1 Trichodesmium sp. | reverse complement strand
AGGAAACCTCACCTTTACCCCAGAAGCAGATTTTGTAGGTACAACAACACCAATAACCTACACAGTAGAAGACAACGAAGGAGCAACTTCCAATGAAGCCAATATTACAGTCACAGTCAATAATGTTAATGTTCCCCCAGTAGCAGAAGATGACACAGCAGAAACAGACCAAGGAACTCCCATAACATTCAACATCACCAACAACGACAGTGATAGTGACGGGACAGTAGATCCTAGCACAGTAGAACTAGACCCAAATACAGAAGGACAACAAACAACACTAACAGTAGATGATGAAGGATCCTACACAGTTGATGATGAAGTAAACCTCACCTTTTCCCCAGTTGCAGATTTTGTCGGTACAACAACACCAATAACTTACACAGTAGCAGACAACGAAGGAGCAACTTCCAACGAAGCTAATATTACAGTCACAGTCAACAACGTTAATGTTCCCCCAGTAGCAGAAGATGACACAGCAACAACAAACCAAAACACACCAGTCACATTCAACATCACGGACAACGACAGTGACAGTGACGGGACACTAGACCTAACCACAGTAGACCTAGACCCAAATACAGAAGGACAACAAACAACACGAACAGTAGATGATGAAGGAACCTACACAGTAGATGATGAAGGAAACCTCACCTTTACCCCAGTTGCAGATTTTGTCGGTACAACAACACCAATAAGCTACACAGTAGCAGACAACGAAGGAGCAACTTCCAACGAAGCTAATATAACAGTCACAGTCAACAACCTTCCGACTCCAACTCCGACTCCGACTCCAACTCCAAATATACCCCCAGTAGCAGTAGATGACAGTGCCGAAACCAACCAAGGAACCCCAGTCACCTTTAATATCACCAATAACGACAGTGATAGCGATGGGGAACTAGACCTGAGAACAGTAGATTTAAACCCAAATTCAAAAGAAAGGGAAACAACACGAACAATAGCAGGACAAGGAACCTACCAAGTAGATAATAGTGGCAACGTAACCTTTACTCCAGAAGCAGATTTTGTCGGCAACACATCTATCCGCTATATCGTGCAAGACAACGATGGAGGATTCTCAAATCAAGCAAATATTCAAGTCACAGTCAACAGTGTTCCAACTCCAACCCCAACGCCGACTCCAAATCCGACTCCAACTCCAACTCCAATTCCAACTCCAATTCCAACACAACCACCTGTAGATATTGACCTTTCATGTCCCCCTCCTCCAACAATAGAACTGGTAAACTTACCAGCTATACCATCTATCGTTCTCAATTCCCCTGAATTTGAAGAAACACAATTCGGTACTGAAGGTAATGACTCTATCTCCAGTAATGGATTCGATGAAGCTGTTGATGGTTTAGGTGGTAACGATACTATAGAAGGTATTAATGGTCCTGATATCCTGTTTGGCGGTGAAGGTGATGACTCAATTTTTGCCGATCGCGGTCAAGATTTTGTAAATGGTAAAGAAGAAAATGATACCATCTTTGGAGGTAAGGATGATGATAGTATTCGTGGAGGTAAAGGAGACGATCAAATCTGGGGTGATATAGGTAATGATATTATCTTAGGTGAAAATGGTGATGATACTCTTTGGGGTGGTACTACAGGGGGTACTGATCAAGACGTATTTGGTAGTGATACCATTGTCGGCGGTAGTGGTAATGACTCAATTAATGGCAACCGTGGTAATGACTTACTGATAGGCGATATAGGCTCTGATAGCATTCGTGGCGGAAAAGGAAGCGATACTATGTTCGGAGGAGAAGGTGACGATATGCTTATGGGCGAAGATGGCGATGATGTCATTGTTGCCGACCCCGTATCGAATTCTTCAGAAGCAGGTATTGGAGCAGATACCGTTTATGGAGGTTTGGGTAATGATATCCTAGCAGCTAGTCGTGGTAACGATATTATGTTTGGAGGTGACGATGATGACTTCATGTATGGAGGTAAGGATAATGATTCAATGTTTGGAGAAGAAGGTAACGATACTCTCTTAGGACAGGAAGGAAATGATACAATTTTTGGTGGTAACACGACTCTAATTGACTTTGACGTATCAGGTCGAGATTTAATTGATGGTGGTGCAGGAGATGACTTCCTCAGTGGGAACTATGCTGCAGATACTATTATTAGTGGTACTGGTAATGATACAGCACGAGGTGGTAAAGGTGATGACAACCTATATGGTGGGTTTGGAGACGATTCAATCTTTGGAGATCAAGGCAATGATACTATCTGCGGAGATGAAGGGAATGACACCATGTTTGGTAATGCTGATAATGATATTCTCTTTGGTCGTGATGGTGACGATCTGCTCGATGGTGGGGAAGGTGACGATACATTAATTGGTGGTAGTGGTAGCGATCGCTTTGTGCTAAACCTGGATCAAGGGTTAGACGTCATTGCTGACTTCAATATTAATGAAGATTTGGTAGTTTTAGATGATGGGTTAGTTTTAGACCCACAACAGTTAACTATTGAAAACGTTGACAACAATACTCAAATCTTCTTGGGTAATCAACTTTTGGCTACCCTAGAAAATATTGTTATTAGCGAAGAACAAATTCTAAATCAGTTAACTAATATCTAATCATTCTCTAGTCTGATAACCACTAGATCAAATATCATCATAGGAATAGGAACATAGTAATATTTATTGTGTTCCTATTTCTATTTCTATAACGATTGCTAAATTAGCAGCACATAACTATACTTAATAGGTAGCAAAAATGAAACCGATAATTAATTAATGCCAACCCCTATAGAGGTACTCGAAATAATTTGTCTAATACCAATAATTAGTGGCTCTTTATATTCTCTTCTAAGTATTTGGACAACTAGAAAATTTTTGAGAACAACCATCCCAGATATAAATAACACAGAAAAATTTAACCCTCCTGTCACTGTGCTTAAACCAGTGCGAGGTATTGAAAAAGAACTTAAGTCAAACCTGCATAGTATTTGTGTTCAAAATTGGCCTGAGTATCAGATAGTTTACTCTGTTCAAGACCCTCAAGATTCTGCACTCCCTATAATTCAAGAGATTCAAACAGAAGTAGGTAGCCAAAAAATTTCTGTCGTTATTGACAATAAAGAAGTGGGAGCTAATGGTAAAGTCAATAACTTACTTGGTGCAATAGCTGAAGCACGTCACGACATAATTATTATCAGCGACAGTGACACCAATGTTAAACCTGATTATATCAATAATATTATATCTCCTCTCTCAAATCCTGACGTGGGATGTGTCTGTACTCTCTTTAAAGTCAAAAGTGCCCATCAATGGTTTGAAAAGATGGAATTATTGACCATGAATGCTGACTTTATTCCTAGCGTTATATTCGCAGCAGTTACAGGAGCATCCAATGCTTGTTTAGGACCATCTATAGCTATAAGTCGCACCACATTAAAAGAACTGGGTGGTTTAGAGAGTTTAGCAGATTATCTTGTAGAAGATTACGAATTAGGTCGGAGGGTTTGGACTTCTGGACAAAAAATGCTGCTTTTACCGTACATTATTGATGTGACTGTGGACTTGAAAAATTGGCGAGATTGGTGGACTCATCAAATTTATTGGGATCAGAATACCTATTTGGCACGTCCCTGGCCTTTTATTGCAACTATATTAATTCGGTCAGTACCTTTTGCTATTTTGTTTGTTGTGTTACGAATGGGTGATTTAATAGGGATAGGGATATTAGGAATTACGGTTGGTTTACGACTTTTGAGTGCTGGAATAATTTTAAAAGATTTGAAAGATTCAGAAGGTTTTGAAAGTCTCTATTTATTACCTTTGCGTGACACTTTTGGTTTAATATTTTGGTTTTTGGCGTTGACTAAACGTACAGTAGTATGGCGTGGTGTTAAGTACAAATTAATTAATAATGGAAAAATGGTTCCTATAAGTTTTCACGAAAGTTAAAAGTCAAATTGCTGAGGAGTCAGGAGTCAGGATAAATATTGGATTTGAATAGCATGAATTTTTAAACTGGAGTTTGGACTAAACAGTTGAAGATAAAATAAAGGATTGAAACTTTCTATTTTTGGAAAATTGAAAAATAGAATATAAATTTTTTCTAAAATTCTCAAAATTTGTATCAGTTTTAAAAGATTATAAGTTGGTACAGTTCAGTTAATACTTCCATCTCAAATGTGAATACCCTCGTGACTCAACTGTATAGAACAATTAACCCAATTATTAGGAACATATGAAACTTAAAAGTTTGCTATCAACCATTATTACTGCTTGTTTGACTATTAGTTTCCTTTTTACTTTTAATTCAGATATTGCTCTCGCTGCTGGGACTATCCATAATGGAGATAAATGTTTTAGTAATGATTATGAAGGAGAATGGGTTATTGGAGATATTCCAGGATATGGTGCACCAGAGACTAAAATTTGTATTCGAGGAAAAGCTGAAAAGTCTTGTGAAAGTTTTTCAGTTTCTAAAGGAGATTATTGTTATGAAAAATCAGAAGATAACAAATCTTATCTATCTAGTGTTATCGAAAAAGATGGAATTTATGGTTGTGGATACTCTGAACCTCAATATTTACCTAGTAAGTTTTATTTAGATGATTCTCTAGAAGATTCTGTAAAAGATTCTGTCAAAGATTCTTGTGTTAAAATTGGTGGTGCAATTGTATATGAAGATGAACTTCTAGTAGATTGTCAAACATACGACGCTCCTGCAATATATGGCTTATTTAGTCCATTTGAAGAAGCTTGTGCAGAAGCTCAAGGTACAGCACACAGTTCTATTGACAGAGCTATTTGTTTTTATTAAAACAATGACAAATTTTTACTAGAATAGTGAAACAAGTTACCCTGACTATTATAAAGTTAGGGTAATTTAATTTATTTGTAAGCACATGAATTATACTAAATATGCTTTAATAAAGAGATATTCACAAAATTAAAAACCCTTGCATGATAATGATTTGGATACTTATATAAATATCCTATAATAACCGGAGTTGATGATTTAATGCCTATGCTAACTTGGGAGTTATGGTTACCTCCTGAGATGATCATAGTATAATGCTTTCTTGGTTATCAAAATCCCATAATGATTCGATTTCTCTAGACTATTAAAATAGATAGTTCAAAAATGTATATATTTTTCTATTAGTCAGGATAATTTAATGTATAGTATTTCAAATAGATAAATCGCTAAATTCTATTTAATCTAAGAGCAAGAATTTTAATTAATTATAGATTAAGATGACAACAAATCAACAAATTAAACCATTTTATTTCGATATTACAGATAATGAAATTCAATATTTCTTATCAGAATCAGAGAAGATTTTAAGGTCTGGAAAGTTAATTCTAGGCGAACATACCACAGCATTTGAACAAGCATTTGCTGAATATGTTGGTACTAAATACGCGATCGCTGTTAATAGTGGTTCTTCTGGACTGGAAATTATTTTACGCTTGAAAAAGGTTGAAGGAACAACTGTTTTAGTTCCTACCAATACTAACTTTGCTACTATTGCTATGGTGATCCGTGCTGGCGGGAAAGTGCAATACCTTGATATGGATGAACAAACATTTGCCCCCTCTTTGGAGATGGTGCAAGAGGCGGTAGAGGTTGGTAGGGGCTTGGTTTCCAAGCCCCTACAGAAGATTTCTGGAGTTTTGTGGGTTCATATTGGCGGTGTAATTTCTCCTGAGTTTCCCGAAGTAGTCGAATATTGTCATCAGCAAGGGTTGTTTGTTTTGGAAGATACCGCCCATGCTCATGGTAGTAAAATAAATGGTGTCAGTGCTGGAAATTTGGGAGATGGTGCTGCTTTTTCCTTTTTCCCGACTAAAGTTATGACAACTTGTGAGGGCGGGATGATAACTCTCAATAATGAAGAGGAAGACTATATTGCGCGATCGCTGAGAAACCAAGGAAAGCGAGGTATGGACTTTGGTGGTTTACACTCAGACTTTGGGAATAGTATGCGAATCACGGAAATTAATGCTCTGCTTGGTAGGATACATTTAGCAAAACTGCCAGAAATGTTGAAAAAACGAGAGCGAGCTTATGAATTAATTACAGCGCCTCTAAAAGCAGCAGGTATATCTTTTGTTTCTACAGAAAAAATGGATGTAGCTAGTAATTACAAATTGATTGTTCATTTACCAGAGGGAAAAACCGCCAAAGAAGTTAAAACAGCAATGGCAGCAGAAGGAATTTTTCTAGGAGGAACAGTTTATGAAATACCCTGTCACCAGCAACCAGTTTTCCAAGGTATTTGCGAAGATCAAAGTTTTCCCATTGCCGAACGTTGGTGTCCGAATCACATTTGCCCGCCTCTGACATCTGGGATGACAGAAGACGATGCTCAACGAGTAGGGGAAGCATTAGTTAGACATCTTAAATAAGCTTGTACGCATCTAACTTGCTAGTTTTGACTGACGCGGAGACGCGGAGATACGGAGACGGGGAGAGGTTAATAGGACTCGTTTTTCTGTTTTTAGGATATGCAATTTGAATCCGTCTGCTTAGAGTTATATCATGTTCGGATAATTAGTAATAAAAAAACTTCCGACTCTTCCGGACTGAGGAGTGCCTCCTCTCTCCTGACTTCTCTTCCCCTCCAGGAAGGGATTAGGGGTGCTTTGAGGACTATCTCCTGTCTCCTGTCTCCTGTCTCCTGTCTCCTCCCTCTTTATTTATAACTGTTCAACCGGACATGATATTAGAGATTCCCCATTTAGGGACTAATATTTTCATTTACTAGCGGGCAAGATGCCCGCACTACAGAGGTTTCAATATTAATATTTGTACCTTATATCAAATCTTGTTAATTCGGTAAAATTAACACCCTGTAGGGGTTTGGCGACTAAACCCCTACGAACCTTGAGTTTTGACTATGAATGGCGAGCGGATATACAGTAGATTCCAAGTATATAGAACCCCTAACAGTATCTTTGCAAAAGTGAGGATTAGGAGACAGGAGACTGGAGTTAGGAGTTAGGAGACAGGAGTCAGAATTTCGGTGAAATAGACTCCGTCAAAAAGTATAACACTAGCCCCAATCTCCCCATATCCCCATATCCCCGTCCCCCGATCTCTCCAGCTAATTTTGTAGATCCCAAATGGGTTCTATAGCTTTTTTAGGGACTTTCCATGCAAAGTCCCTATCTTTCTTCGGGCTAAAGCCCTACTACGAGCTTTAATTATAACAATGACTGATATTTATGATGAAGTTTTATAGCTTTTTGCTGCTAGTTCAATTGCTGTTTGCCAAACTTTTAAGTCTCTATAAAATTATTGTATTGTCATTAATTTATCCATTGACAAAAATTCAAACTTGTCCTTAACCTAACCTAATACCTCCCAATACCTTCTTCATAATATGGCACAATGTTAAACAGTCCAAATAATTCATATTATCTATGAGCAAAAATATACCAGAACTACCAACTAAATACGATCCCTTCGCCACTGAGGCAAAATGGCAGAAATATTGGGAGGAAAACAATACTTTCAAAGCTGACCCCAATCAACCAGGCGACCCCTACTGCATCGTTATTCCTCCGCCGAACGTTACTGGTAGTCTCCATGCGGGCCACGCTTTCAATAATTCTCTGATTGATGCTCTGATTCGTTACCATCGGATGCGCGGAGATAATTCTCTCTATCTCCCTGGTACAGACCATGCTAGTATTGCGGTGCAAACTATTCTGGAACGGCAACTCAAAGCTGAGGGTAAAAGTCGCTACGATATCGGACGGGAAAAATTCCTGGAACGTGCGTGGGAATGGAAAGCTGATTCTGGTGGCAAAATTGTTAATCAACTACGTCGTTTGGGAGTTTCCACTGACTGGACGCGAGAACGTTTTACCCTGGATGAAGGTTTATCAAAAGCTGTGATCGAAGCATTTATTCGTCTGTACGCAGAAGGTCTGATCTATCGCGGGAACTATTTGGTTAACTGGTGTCCTGCTAGTCAGTCTGCTGTTTCTGACTTGGAGGTGGAAAATAAGGAAGTTAATGGCAACCTCTGGCATTTCCGCTACCCTCTCACCGATGGCAGTGGTTATGTGGAAGTTGCCACAACTCGTCCTGAAACAATGTTGGGAGATACTGGCGTTGCTGTTAACCCTAATGACGATCGCTACAAAAATCTGATTGGCAAAACTCTGACTCTACCAATAATGGAACGGGAAATACCTATTGTTGCCGATGAGTTAGTTGATCCGGAGTTTGGTACTGGTTGCGTTAAAGTGACTCCTGCTCACGATCCTAATGATTTTGAAATGGGTAAACGTCACGATCTGCCATTCATTAATATTATGAATAAGGATGGCAGTTTGAATGAAAATGCAGGAGTATTTGTTGGACAAGATCGTTTTGATGCAAGGAAAAATGTTATCAAACGGTTACGAGAAGAGGGCGTTTTGGTCAAGATAGAAGAATATAGTCATAGTGTTCCCTATAGCGATCGTGGCAAGGTACCTGTGGAACCTCTGCTGTCTACTCAGTGGTTTGTCAAAATTGAACCATTGGCAACGAAAACCCTGGAATTATTGGATAAACACAACGAGCCAAAATTTGTGCCTGAACGTTGGACGAAAGTTTATCGCGACTGGTTGGTGAAAATTAAAGACTGGTGTATTTCTCGGCAACTGTGGTGGGGGCATCAAATTCCTGCTTGGTATGCTATCAGCGAAACCAATGGGGAAATAACTGATAACACTCCTTTTGTTATTGCTCGCTCGGAGGCGGAAGCGTTGGAGGAAGCAAAGGCAAAATTTGGCGATGATGTGAAAATTCAACAGGACCCAGATGTGCTTGATACTTGGTTTTCATCGGGTTTATGGCCGTTTTCTACATTAGGCTGGCCGGAAAATACTCCCGACTTAGCAAAATATTATCCTACTAGCACTCTTTCTACTGGTTTTGATATCATCTTTTTCTGGGTTGCTAGAATGACAATGATGGGAGTACATTTTACTGAAAAAATGCCGTTTGAAACTGTTTATATTCACGGTTTAATGTTAGATGAAAATGGTAAAAAGCAATCTAAATCTGTTGGTAATGGTATCGACCCTTTATTGTTAATTGACAAGTATGGAACTGATGCTTTACGTTATACTTTGATGCGAGAAACTGCCGGAGCAGGACAAGATGTAAGGATGGATTATAATCGGGAAACTGATGAGTCGGCATCGGTAGAAGCGTCTCGAAATTTTACTAATAAAATCTGGAATGCTTCGCGATTTGTAATGATGAAATTGGGGGGTAAATCTCCTCAAGAATTAGGGGAACCGGAGGCGGATAAATTAGAGTTAGTTGACCGTTGGATTTTGTCTCGTTTCTATCAAACTGTGGAGCAAACTTGTCATTATTTAGATAATTATGGTTTAGGGGAAGCTGCTAAGGGTCTTTATGAATTTATTTGGGGAGATTTTTGTGATTGGTATATTGAATTAGTTAAGTCTCGTATTCAGGGTGAGGATGAGATTTCTAAGTTAGTAGCACAGCAAACTTTGGCTTATGTTTTGGATGGGATTTTAAGATTATTACATCCTTTTATGCCTCATATTACTGAGGAAATTTGGCATACTTTGAATCAGGTTGGTGAAGAAGAATGTTTGGCTTTACAGTCTTATCCGAAGTTAGATAAGTCTTTAATTAATCCAGATTTAGAGCAGGAATTTGAGTTATTAATTGGGGTAATTCGGACTCTCCGAAATTTACGGTCTGAGGCTGATATTAAACCTAAAGTAAAAGTTACAGCAATTTTGCAAAGTGAGAATGAAAAAGAGCGGGAAATTTTGAGTAAAGGTGAGGTTTATATTCAGGATTTAGCTAAGGTTGAAAAGTTGAATATTACTCCTAGTATTGATGCGGAAGTTGGTCAAACTATTGCTGGTGTTTTTGGAACTGTACAAACTTTAATTCTATTATCTGGAGTAGTAGATATTGAGGCTTTATCTGCTCGGTTAGAGAAGAAATTAGGCAAGTTAGAAAAAGAGATTTTATCTACTTCTAAAAGGTTGAGTAAACCTGGTTTTGTCGAGAAGGCAGACCCTAAATTTGTAGAGGAAACTAAGAATAATTTAGCAGAGGCAGAAAAACAGGCAGAAATTTTGCGCGATCGGCTAGTTAAGTTAAAGTCTAATTAGGCCAGCTCGTAGTTGGGCTTTAGCCCTAATACCATTTCTCCATGAAGTTGCATTTAATATACGAGAATAGTCAGTATAATAATGTCTGAACAACAATTATTAAGCGCATTGTTACAGATAAATGGTATTATTAAGACAAGTATTTTCCGGGCTAAAGCCCAACTACAAACAAATATTTTTAATCCACAAACGGAGGAAATTATCAGATGGCTACCATAGAAAAATACTGTCAAATAATTAAACAACTTTTGACCGAATATGCTGAAATACCAACTACAGAAAGTGGGATAGAAAATCAAACAATCTTTGATTCAGAAAATGACAGATATATGTTAATTTCTCTAGGTTGGTCTCAACAAAAGCACGTTCATTACTGTATAATTCACATAGATATTATCGAGGAACAAGTTTGGATTCAAGCTAATAATACTGACTATTTAATACCAGCAGAATTAGTTACTGCTGGAATTCCGGCTACATCAATTGTGCTGGGAATACAGCCACCAGAAGTTAGACCATATACTGCCTATGGAGTGGAAAAATATAGGAACGATCTCCCACTTCAGTTCAACTCAAATTAAGTCTATTTATTAGGCTTTAGTTATTCCTAAGCGAACTAAATTTTGATTGAAAAAAATTATATAAAAATGATGAGATTAGGTTTATTCCAAGAGCAACATGAAAATTAAATAGGAATGATAAATCCGTAAACAAATCTAACGAGTAGCTCCTCTAAAGATTCATGGTCTGATTTTTGCAAATATTCATCAAGTGAAGTTTCTTGAGCTTCTCTTGGAGGTTTAATTTTTGCTCTTTTTTTCAGTTTTTTATTCTTCGTTTTTACCTTCTCAGTTTCTTGTTGCTCGATATTAATATAAATGATAGTAGTAGACATAGAAGTACCTCCTTTACTGGAAGAAAATTATTTTTCTCTTGTGATAATGAGAAGATAAATTTATTTCTATATACCTCGTACTATTTGGTTATTTAATTTTTTTGAGCAAGGGTATTCTGTATAGAGATTAAATCGCTCTTCTCTACATTTATTATGATAACATATACAGCTTTTACCAGAGTTAGAATGTAAAGTTATGTTTCTGCTTGGCTTTTCCAGATTTCTTATTTGTTATGTATTTTAGTAATCCAGCCATAGGTTGTAATATTTTATTAGACTCCGAATCAAGATATAGACTTTTTTCAGATAGGAAGGAACAGGAAATAGATTTTCACGCTCAAGATCTTAAAAATGATTTGGAATAGTCAATTTTACCAAATAATTGGGTTTAGAGCAACGCCTTTTAAGGCGAAATGTTTTTGGAGAGTTGCTCAAAATTCCCGTTACAAAAACAACTTCTGACTTCTGACTTCTGACTTCTAACTTCGTTAAAACTCTAGCTTATATTAAATAAAGAGCAAATTTATTTTATGGAGATATCTAATAGTAAATAATTGTTCAGTAAGATATATTTATATTTCAGAGTCTCAACTTTAATACCCCTGAATTTTTCAGGGGTATTTATCTAAATTAAATCACCAAAATATCATGCAAATTTTCCCCAATTATTCTGGGAATATCTCAGTCACAGTCTCATAAAAATTAGTCTCTGGTGGTTTAGCAAATAAATGGGACATTTCCGCCAATGCTGCCTTATAAGCATCAGTTTGATTAGCATCCATAGCTTCGACTCCTTCCCAAAAAATTATGGCAATACCTTTATCTGTTCCTGGTAACTGTAATAAATATGCGCCTTTAAAACCTTCGTTGTATGTAGCAACTGCTTTTTCATAAAGTTCCCTTGCTTCTTGAAACTTTCCGGGTTTAAATTCTCCTATAGCAACATACACATATTTGTGCTTCAAAAAATCCATAAAATCTGACATTTTTTTTCTCCTGATCTACAAGGTTGAACTTTTTAGTTGTGAAGTTATCAATTCAAAACTTAAAAGTTAAAAATCACAAGTAATATCATGTGCCCCTTCCCAGGGAGCTACCCTATTGGTTGAATAATTATAATTAGGTTCATCGTCTAATTGTAGCCGCATATATATTTTTTTGTTGCTAGAGTAAAACTACAAATCAATACTTTTTTATAATTAATTACCAAAAGCATGATATTAAGAATTATAGGGATTTGTAATTAAGTTAATTACAATAACAACAATTAATCTGTATTGGTTTGGTATCCCAACCCAAAAAGCCGTTACAATTGAATATTATCCTGAACTTATACATACAACCCTATATTTACAGCACTTCCCGTTGTCGGTGAGGTACACAGCTAATAGGCAAGATGTCTTTAGCTACCAGCATTTTACCACTTAAAGTTGTACATCATTAGTCATAAATATGCTGTATTAATTTTTGACTTTTTTTACTTTTTTGGTGAATTTGAATACCAAAATAGTGGCGCGATACTGCTAAAATATTAAATAAGTATTCAGCTATTAGTTTTCAGAAGTAATACCTCGCCTTTAAAATAAATATAGAGCTAACTTTTAGACTTTTTTTTCTAGTAAGTTGAATAAAGTTAGAAATAATTAGGGAGAACTCAGGAGTCAAGAGTCAGGAGGAAGACTGAGTGGAAAAAAGAATAGATCGAGAGGAGAAGTAGTAGAAGAAGGAGAAAGTTTTTTGCTCACACTCTGAAGCGAACATGATATAATTTATAATACCATTAATTTAACGCCAAACATATCCCTACGATTGCAACATTTTAGTAGGGACGTTGGATGCAACGTCCCTCCGGAAGTAATTTTTGAGCTACTCTCTTGCCCAAAATACTAAATTTTTCAGTATCAAGAGTTGAAAACTAGGCACTTTTTCCAGACTTAAAAAGGCTAAAAATTTTATCTGTCAATGCTTTTAGATTTAATCAGCAGGCCCTAATTATAACTGTTCTACCAAAAATAATATCAGTCCACTAGCCTGATAATTTTCCAGAACTTTGATTTTTTTATAATCAAAAACAGCAGGAAATTCCTCAGCTAAATTTATTGGTTAATCGGATAATATGAATTCCGACCCATTACATCTGAATTTTGAACTCTAAACTCTGACATATTATTAGGCAAAGATTCCCAGAAAGGATTATTTTCACCTAGACGAGTTGTATTCGTGGCATCGTGAACATTTCCTCTCAATTCTTGATAATATTGATCATCCATAAAATTAATATTCAAACCAGAATTAGCTACCAATCTTCGGAATTTTTCTTGAGTATAATCTCTGCCATTTATTAATGCTCCTCCGGGATTTGAAACTAATAATTCTCCATTAATTACTACGGAATTTACCATGTTCGGCCACCAAGCATAACCGCTATATCCAAACATAGCTGGTACTTGAATTATTTGCTCATCATTCAGGTTAAATTCCTGTTTTAACTTCTCAATTAATGGGTTTAATTTTTCCCGTTGTAAATAGAGATTATGCTGAATTAATTTGGGATTTCTTAATGCTCCTCGCACTGTTGTTTGAGTCCCTAATCCACGATTTATTGCAGCTTGTCCATAACCTTGTTGATTGAGTTCTTCTAATAGTTTGACTCCTGCTTCTGGACTAACAATTAACATTAATGGTTTGCCAAATTTATCGGGAATAAAACTAATAATTTCATCTACATGACGAATCATTAACCAAGAGGTATCAATATCTACTGGCGGCCCCTGAATTTTTTGTGCTTTAATAAAGTCAATAATGTCAGGATTCATTCCTACTTCACCTGCTTTACCATAATAAATTCTGCCCATAGGATATCCTGGTAAAGGTGGTGTTACTTCTAAATTTCCATAAGCATCCGCCCATCTATTGAGGGGATCGAGTTGTCTGGGTTTACCAACTTCAAACCAACCGAAATCTTCTTTGAGTAGAGTTCTTGCATATTGATCGTTTTCTCCAGGACGGTTAGCTTTGAGTACCATGTTAATATTGCGCATTTCACCTTGACTAGGAAACTGCACATAACCTATTTCTTTAGTGTCTTGCATCCAGGTTGTACCGCCAGGATTAATTTTAGCTGTTGCTCCTGTTTTTTCAATAATTTCTCTGATTTTATCAATAAATTCTTGGTTACTAAAACCTCGATCGCTAACGTGAAGCTCTTTAACTGGGGCGGTGTTAGGAGACATTAACCAGGGAACTACTCCTATTTGAATACTATCAGAAGCAATTTGTCTACCATTTTTTTCAGCGATCGCTTTTAAATTAACGATTCCTTTCCAGTCGCGATCGGCAAACTGTTTAGCTTCTACACCTAAGACTATTTTTTCCTTGGGTATCAATGCTTCAGTACCGGAAATATCTACAGGTTGCCAGCCAAATTCTGTTTTTTGGAAGACATTAATGTAGTTACTAGCATCTGTGTCAGTAGAAATGTAGATTTGAGCATCCCGATAATTTTCAGCTAACTGAATATTGACGATCGCCAAATCTGCTTCATCAGTTTCACCATTAACCTTTTCATCTCGCCAGTCTGGAATTAAATCACCATTATCATCATCGTTATTAAATAACATCAATGCACCTTCTGATAAAGACCATTTTTCTCTATCTGACTTATCACTGTGATCTAACTGTCCATCTCTGTTAGTATCCCCATACATAGTAAAACCAGGAGATAAGCTATATGCAATAGGTGGAGAATTTATTGTCTTACTGTTTGTATATGAATCTAAATTTTTGTCTATATTTGGTTCCCATGCTCTTGCTGCCATTACTTTTTCATAAGAAGCAACTGCTAAATATCCTTGATATTCGATCATTTTTTCGATCGCTCGATCTGTCATCAATGAATCTTGAGGTATTTGACGTAAACTAGAAATAGCATCTAACCAGAGATTTTCTGCTTCTTCCCAAGTCTGGTAATTTGCCTCAGTTGTTTTGCCTTTTGCTACTGCTTTAGTTGCTTTTTTAATTGCCTGTTTCCAACTTTCATTAGCTCTTTCTTCTTTGAGAATTTTTACTTCTAGACGACGGTATTCTTTTAGGGTTTTTTCATATTGGCGTACTTGAAATTGGTATTGCCAAGGTTCTTGTACTTCCTGAAGTGTTGGCATTTTAGAGGATTTTTCTAGTTCTGTCTTGAGTTGTCCTCTAACCTGGTAAAGTTCTGAGAGTGAACTTATTTTTTCAGGAATTTTAAAATTGTTGACTGAATTGATAGTTTCTAGAGGAGAAACTTTCGAGTTTCCTTGTTCGGGAAGTGCAGGTTGTGCTACTGCTTGAGGTACAGGAACCCAAATAATTGCCACTAATGCTCCAACCGCATTTACTAGAGCTACTTTGACGTATCGCATCCAATTCATAGTAGATAATATATCCTGAGTATATACTTATGAATTTTACCCGAATTTATGGTAACTTATAAAGCTTTTAAATTATTCTTATGTTATTTCTCTCTAAATACCCAGGATAAAAAATTTAGGGAATAGGGAAGAAGGATAATACTGATATATTCAATCTCTAATTACTGATAAATCTATAACTTCTATCTACAACTTAAATACCTAAATTAAGCTCCTACTATCTTAAATATATTTAATTAGGGCTTGCTGATTAAATATCAAAGCACTGATAGATATTGATTTCAGCCTTTTTTTGTCTAAAAAAAGTGCGCTTGTTTCGGTCTAAAAAGTTCAAAAAGCTAGTATTTGAGGATGATTATGGCAGAAAAATCTTGGGGCAATTTTTACGACTACCTCCTCTATAATTTCCATTTGTCCTGTCTCCTGTCTCCTGTCTCCTGTCTCCTACCCCTAGCAAAAGACTTTATGAGCGCAAACCCTAATTAATTTTAGCATTACTGATTAAAGGTTATGAAATTCCTAAATTTATAATGTCTAAATCAGATTTATTTACTCTCCTGAAGAAGCAGAAAAAATTTCCTTTATAGCTCCTGCCTCCTGTAAAATTATACCTTTATTCAGGAATGCCTAATTTTATCTACTTACTTACCTAAAAAATTTAATTAACTATTAATATTTCTATATTGCTTGAAAGTAATAGAATCTAATAGTTATTAGATCAACCGAATAAAATCTTCAATATTCCACACATTAAATCATATTGCTATAGCAACCGTAAATTATTTGTAAAAAATTAAAAAATAGATAAAAACTTTAAAACTCTTATAACTGTTATCTACTTAAATATGTGCAATAATCAAAAATAAAATCAATTATTTTCCCCTGCTCCCTACTCCCTACTCCCTACTCCCTACTCCCTACTCCCTACTCCCTACTCCCTATTGCTAAATATATATTTCTGGTTGGTCGATCATAATAGGAGATTTCATCAATACCTCTTGAGCAGAGTTTGAGCGGCCTAATTTATGACTTGCCAACCAGAAACTATATTAAGGTTCTTTAACCCAATCCGTATTTGGTTTTGCCCAATTAGTTGTTTCCACATTATTAGCACTGGAGCCATTACTAGGTAACTCTAAGCAGTAACCAGCACCGTATACTGTTTTAATATACCGAGGATGACGAGGATCTGGTTCCATCTTCGTTCTCAGATGTCTAATATGGACTCGGATTGTCTCAATATCATCGTCTGGATCATAGCCCCAGACTTCCTTCAAAATTTCACTCGGAGATACTGTCTGGCCATGACGTTGTAACAAACAATGGAGTAACTCAAATTCTAAATGAGTTAGTTTGACTGTTTGTTCAAACCAAATTGCTTCAAACCTTTCGGGAACCAAGGTTAAAGGGCCATAGTTTAGTATTTCACTATGTTTAGCTGCTTGGGGGATTCGATCTGTGCGTCGCAGTAAAGCACGGACTCTAGCCAGCATTTCTTCTACTTCAAAGGGTTTGGTCAGATAGTCATCTGCTCCTGCATTGAAGCCTTCTACTTTGTCTTTTGTTTGACCTAAAGCAGTTAACATCAATACTGGAATATCGGCTGTTCGTTCATCACGACGCAGACGTTGACATACTGTAAACCCATCTACTTTTGGTAGCATTAAATCTAATACTACTAAGTCTGGTAATAGTTGCAAAGCTAGGGCCTGCCCTTTGATACCATCTTCTGCTTGACTAACTTCATAGCCAGCCATTTCTAAGTTTACGGCAACGAGTTCTGCGATCGCAGGATCATCATCAATGACGAGTATTCGGGGCATCATTTGCTACACTTACCTACGATTTTTTTCTTATTGTAATGTTTAATTAAGATTTTTAAGTTTTTTACTATTTTTTTGATTAAATGTTACAGTTTTTTTTCAAAACCAAACATTACTCTGTTAAATGTTACAGTTTTTTTCAAAACCAAACATTACTCTATATATTGTGCTACTTTTCTCTAACACATTTTAATATTATTGTCAAGCTATCAAACTATAACAACGAATATCTGGTGAACCAACTACTAAATCTTTTAGTTCTAGTGATGCTGATTGGATATGACTTGAGGCCAAGTGTTTTTCTAGTAAATTTTGGCTTTCCCATTCCTCAATAAAAGTAAAATCAGTGGGGTCATCATTGTTTTGTACTAATTCGTATTTAAGACAACCTTGTTCTTGACGAGTTGGTAATACTATGCTATCTAGAATTGATTTAACTGCGTCTACTTGATTGGGCAAGGCAACGACACGAGCAACTACTCTCAGAGTATGGGAGGGCATAACTGCTTAAACTTTAGACTAAAAAAAATAACAATTCGCTGGATATTTTATAGCAATAATCTAATATTAGTTATGAGTATGGAAAATTTGCCTCAATTAGAAATTTGTGGTTAACAGTTTAATCAAAAGGGACTAATATAGCAATGCGAAATTAGGTTGCGGGTAATCAAAAAGTAAATAAAAAAACTGAAACTCTTGCCTATGTCCTAATCAGTAATTGGTAAAAATATTGCTTGTTCCTTAATATACCTCCATGAAATTAATTCTGGGTCTTTTTGACTACTCCATTGACCAAAATCAGGTTTTGTTTTCCGTTTACTAATAGTGCTGGAATGAACATTTAGCCGATCTGCTAGTTCTTTCTGAGTAAGAGACAGAGAAATTATCTGATTATAATTAACTTCATCTTCTTGCTCTAAATTTAGATGAGAATTTACCTGGGAATGTTTCCCTAAAGTCTGATTATCTTTTTCAATAATTTGTTCTGAGACTGACAGAGTATCATTTTTGAAAATTTGATTTGCAGTTATTCCCAGTTCTTCATTTACTTGATTAGAAATTAGAGAGACAGCAGTAGGAAAATAGTATAACAAACCTCCCTGTTCAGTAATTTCTAATTCAGCACCAAATTCTTTAGCTCTTTGATCAAGAAACTCTTGGACAACTTTTCCCGATAATTGAGATTTAATAGCTAAATCTAGAGCTGTAATATGCCCTTGATTTTCTTGAATAAATTGATAGAATATAACATTCAAATAATCTTGTTGTTGTTTCTGTTGTTCCTGATAACGCTTGATCGTCCAAGTCAACCCAGAAACAATAGCGATAATTGTAAATAAGCGCCAGGATAAACCTAGCATTAGCAGTCCCAATCCAAGAGTAATAATAATGGGAAAGTTATTTGTAGAGCTACTATCAAGGTATCTTGAGTTTTTGGACATTTTGCTATTGTTAAACGAACCTTTTTACCGAAAAATTAAGGTATAAAGCCTCTCCATTCATGGAGAAAAAATTCCTTTTAGTCAATCCTCTTCTTATACAGAAGAGGTAATTATTAATTATTAATTGTTAATTATTAATTATTGAACTATGTTTCATAAATTAAGAATTATTAGTAGCACTATTATAGTTTGTGTGGCGATCGCTGGTTGTGGCCCTAGTACCCTTGTCCAATGTAATCAATTAATTGCCACTATTAACAAGGGAAATGCTCTTGTCAATGCTGAAAATGTCTATGATGGGGCAAAAACTAATAAACTCGGAGGAGACCTAGAAGAAATTTCTCAGGAATTAGAAGCTTTGGAACTTAAGGATGAAAGTCTTATAGAATTTCAGAATGATTTTGCTCAAAAGTTTACAGAACTTTCTCAAAGTTTTATAGAGATGAGTTTAGCTCTGAAGACTACCACTCAGGTAGAAGCGTCATTAGAAGGTAGAAAAAAATTTAATCAGGCCAGAGCGCAACTGAATGCTGCTGGCCAACAAGCAAATAAAGTTGCTAATAATCAAGATATTTTGTTAGAAAAACTTGTTAATTATTGCCAGGATAAATAATTACTAAAACATTGGTTTTATAACCTAAGTTGTTTGTCAGTTTACATCTATTCTGAGCCACAAAAAAATATGGTTTTGCTTCAGATTGTAATGAGGCATTTACCAAATAAATAAGGTTTAAAGCTTCCCCTGGGATAGGGGATAAAAAAAGAAAATTTCACATTTCAAGGCTCTAGCGATTAGCAAGAGGTAATAATAACTGATAACTGAAATGACCTCTTTATGTTGTGGAATTTGGTACAAATAAACTAGAAAATATAATTTTTATCTAGCTCTTAGCTGTCATTATCATGCTTATTTTAGTGGTTCTAAAGGTGATTGAAAATTTCTGTATACTGTTGGTTTAGATAGTAGACCTCGTGTTTTGCTTAATAGTAATTTATTCCCTACAAATACTTTGACTGTTGTTGATATTAATCTTGAGTAAAATAAAAGTTTTTATACTAATTATGCTCTGAAAAAAATGCTATAAAAAATTACTGGTTTTAATGGTTCCGTATCACGGGAATTAAGTTAAGAAATTTATTTGTTTGCCCATGACAAACTCCGCCAAGGATTTTAATCCTTGACTAATAGCTGAAGTCATCTAAAGATGACTAAATTATCGCGCTCTGTCTTTTTGTATTGTAGTTAATTAATGCCACCTGATATAGCAATCCTATCTAAACTGATAACTGAAAAGAGGTACATCCACGGGGGCAAGATGCCCGCACTGGGAATATTTAATTATTAATATCTTTAAATAATTATTAATATCTTTACTTCATCTACTTAGAATTTGCTGTATTTTTTCCTTGTTTCTGATTCCCAATGGAGACTAATTCCTCCTTTTAGCTGATAGCTGATAGCTGACGACTGAATGCTTACTAAATTTGACTTTCAGTTTTCTAACAGGTCTAATGTTCTAAGTGACTTTTTTTAATCTACCATGGCAACAATTAACGATAATTACCTCAAACTCAAAGCAGGATACCTATTCCCAGAAATAGCTAGACGGGTTAATACCTTTGCCGAAGCCAACCCAGGGGCTTCTATTATTAAATTGGGTATTGGAGATGTCACCGAACCATTACCAGAAGCTTGTCGTCAGGCCATGATTAAAGCTGTGGAAGAAATGGGCGATCGCTCAAGTTTTAAGGGTTATGGCCCTGAACAGGGTTATGCTTGGTTGCGGGAGAAAATTGCGACTCAAGATTTTCAAGCTAGGGGATGTGATATTGATGCTTCGGAAATTTTCATTTCTGATGGTTCTAAGTGTGATACTGGTAATATTCTGGATATTTTTGGCAAGAATAATACTATTGCTGTAACCGATCCAGTATACCCAGTATATGTAGATACCAATGTAATGGCAGGTAATACTGGTGATGTGAATGAAAAAGGAGAATATGAGGGTTTAGTTTATTTACCAATTACAGCAGAGAATAATTTTACTGCCGAAATTCCTACTCAAAAGGTAGACTTGATTTATTTGTGTTTTCCGAATAACCCCACTGGTGCGACTGCGACTAAAGAATATTTGCAAAAATGGGTAAATTATGCAAAAGCAAATGATGCCATTATTTTATTCGATGCTGCTTACGAAGCTTTTATTACTGATGCGAGTCTTCCCCATTCTATTTATGAGATAGAAGGAGCAAAAGAATGCGCGATCGAATTTCGCTCTTTTTCTAAGAATGCTGGTTTTACTGGTACTCGTTGTGCGTTGACAGTTGTACCGAAAACTCTCAAAGGGAAAGCTGCTGATGGTAGCGATGTAGAATTATGGAAACTATGGAACCGCCGTCAGTCTACTAAATTTAATGGAGTTTCTTATATCGTGCAGCGCGGTGCGGAGGCAGTTTATTCTGAAGAAGGGAAAGCGCAAGTTAGAGCATTGATCGAATTTTATTTAGAGAATGCCAAAATTATTTGTTCCCAGTTACAAGCAGCAGGTTTAACTGTTTACGGTGGAGTAAACGCGCCTTATGTTTGGGTGAAGACTCCTACTGGTTTGTCAAGTTGGGATTTCTTTGATAAGCTGTTGCAAAATTGTAATGTTGTCGGTACTCCCGGTTCAGGTTTCGGTGCTGCGGGTGAAGGTTACTTTCGTATTTCCGCTTTTAATAGTCGGGAAAATGTCAACGAAGCAATGAAGCGCATAACTGAGAAATTTAAGGTTTAAGTAGGCGATCGCTAAAACCAAGTAAGATTAAGTAGGGTGGGCAAATCTTCAGTCATAGAAAATATTTCTCACTAAAGCAATATTTGCCTACCTACTTGTCAATCAAATAGAAAAATAATATGTCTTTTAGTAATTATAAAAGTATTAGTCCAATTATCCAAGAATTTCAAATAATATTAAATATTTTTTCCGGTACTTAATATTTCAAACATTTTCAAAAGTACCAGCTAAATAGTTTAGTAATAGTAGACAAATAGAATTAATATTTGCCTACTATTGTTGATAATTATGTAACTATTTTGAGCAACCAAGAAATAACTACTAGCCAAATCTCTCCAATAATTCTTCCCGTGAAGCATTTAATAACAAAGAAGTCAACTCCTCTGGAGACAACTGTAACATTGGTTCAATAATGGCCAATAGTTCTGGTTCAAGGGAACCAAACCGGACATTGAGGAAATTTTCAATCATTTGTCGTTTTATTGTCTGTTGGCCTTCTTGGCGACCTTCTTGGCGGCCTTCTTGGCGGCCTTCTTGGCGACCTTCTTGGCGACCTTCTTGGCGGCCTTCTTGGCGGCCTTCTTGGCGGCCTTGCTCTAAGGTATCCTCGCGCCAACGTAAATAAACAGGTGATAATTTCATAAGTAACTCCTGGTCATCTTCATCTATATTTTCTCTGAATTGAATTGTGACGTGCCAGCTTGCTAGAAGCTCTGTTAGATTTTCCCTAAGTGGGTCGCCTTTTGGTAAAGCTTCTAATTCTAAAATAGCTTGCTCTTGTGTCTGACCTTTTCCTAATACCCGCAACCAAAGAGTATCCTGATTAATAGGTAGTTGATTAATCGCTACTAACGCTGTGTTTTGAAATTCTGGCAAAAAATAAATACCTGTAGACCATTGACCACTTGGGTCTGGTTTAGCGCCAAAACCATCAATTAATCTTGTCGAACAGGAGGGACATAAAATCCAGAGGAAAGGCCATTCGGTTTCAGAATAGGAAGTATTTTCCCGTTTAGCTTTGCGCTTTTGTTGGTTAATGACAAAGTTGAGTTTTGCCTGACAGTCTAGAATTTCCAGTCGTTGTGGTTGATTTCTAAATGGTTCATAAACAGAAGCAGTAGCTGCCATTTGCCCTAATAACCCTAAAATTTTGGGGTCGTTTGGCGGTGGAACTACAGGGATAAAATATACGTCTATTTCCCGGACTTCGCTGGCAACATCGCGACTGGTTTCTACTGTACCTAATAAGGTTAGTAACTCTTCTAAATATTGTTTGGCAAATTGGTCGTGGGGAGTTCGTGTCATTTCAGTTATCTTGAATAGGGAATAGGGAATAGTAAACTGTCAAAAGGTTTTCGGTGCGGAAAAGCTCCGCTTTTTATGTTGCGCAGCAAAACAGGATTTAGAAATGTCCTAACCTTAATGCGTAGCACTATATCAGTTTTTTACAAGAAATTTCATGGGTAATTATAGAGTATAATTTTAGATATCAAACTATTTGTAATTCATGGAAAAATTACAGCAAATTCCAAGTATCTGAAGTACAGATATTAGGAATTTAATTTTCCCAGTGCGATTTTTCGCGTGGGTGTACCTCTTCAGTTATCAGTTATCAGTTTTTTACAGGAAGTTTTATGGGTAATTAAGAGTATAGTTGAGGATATAAAATTATTTGTAATTAATTGGAAAATTGTGATTGAGGAAATCAGGAATAGGTAAAATCTCATTTAGTGACTTTGACTTAAAAAAAGTAAAAGCTGAATTTAGCTTAAAAATTATAGAAACAGAAGATTTATTTTATCAAGTTAAACTTGTAGAAATTAGTAAAAATTATAGCACTTTTCATATAGGTTAACTACACAGTCAAGACCAAAAGTAGGGACGTTCCATGGAACGTCCCTACTGTAATTTACTTACATGAAAAGCACTGTAAGATAAATCTCTTTGACTATGATTAAATATCGCTAGTAACTACAAGACTATAATCAGCATCTAGAGATTCTGACAATATTAAATTCCTTGTGTCTACACTTCCTGTCATTGTTTCTAAGTCTTCTATTTCCTCTGTTAAGGTATCGGGGTCAAGAATCTCAATTTTTTCATATTCTGCTTCTGTTTCCAGTAAGTTTTGACCGGAAAAATTGCTGGATATATCTAGAGTATTATCTTCAGCTTTAAGCTGTTCTGATTTACTATTTAATAGTTCATCATCTCCTGATAAATCTTTGATTAATTTT
>JBFRWR010000615.1:0-2735 GCA_051439685.1 Trichodesmium sp. | reverse complement strand
TCCCTACTCCCTATTTTTATGACCATTAATAGACCTTTAACACTAATTGCAGAATTAACCTATCGCTGTCCGTTGCGATGTCCCTATTGTTCTAATCCTATTAATTATGGTGAAATTAATAGGAATCAAGAATTATCTACTGAATATTGGTTAGAAGCAATTCATCAAGCTGCAAAACTAGGAATTTTACAACTTGGTTTCACCGGAGGCGAACCACTTCTACGAAAAGATTTGGAAATGATGGTAGAAACTGCTGCTTCTACAGGAATTTACACCAGCTTAATTACAGCAGGAACAATTCTGACTCCAGAACGAGCAGGCAAACTAAAAGATTGTGGATTAGATCATGTACAAATCAGTATTCAAGATAGCCAAGCAGAAAAATCTGACTATATTGCAGGAGTACCTTCATTTGAACAAAAATTGACTGCTGCAAAGTTGGTGAAAAAATTGGGATTTCCCCTAACTATTAATGTTGTACTGCACCGTCATAATTTGGATAGAATTGAAGAAATTTTGGAATTATGTAAAGTGTTGCAAGCAGATCGGGTTGAATTAGCTAATACTCAATATTATGGTTGGGCACTCTACAATCGTAGTTCACTGTTGCCGACACCCGCTCAATTAGAGAGAGCTGCAAAAGCAACTGCACTTACTGTAGAGAAACGATATTTTCCCATGGGTATTGTTTATGTGCTACCAGATTACTACGAAAAATATCCCAAACCATGTATGGGTGGATGGGGACAACAGACAATAGTCATTTCTCCTGCGGGAGATATATTACCTTGTCAAGTGGCTGCTTCTATTCCCGAATTAAAGTTTGCTAATATTCGCGATCGCAATTTAGAGTGGACTTGGTTTGAATCAGAAGCATTTAACCGCTTTCGTGGTACTGATTGGATGGATGAACCTTGTCGTAGCTGTTCTCGTAAAAATATTGATTTTGGCGGTTGTCGCTGTCAAGCTTTTTTGCTGACTGGAAAATCTAGCGCTACCGATCCAACTTGTCATTTGTCACCAGATCGTCAACTAATTGTTAAAGCGCGAGAAGGAGGAGAGTTAAACTCTTCTCAGTTGAAATATCGTTCATATCATGTTCCTTGAATACTTATATCATGTCCGGTTGAACAGTTATAAATAACTAGGGAGGAGTCAGGAGACAGGAGATAGGAAATAGGAAATAGGAGTCAGGAGACAGGAGATAGGAAATAGGAAATAGGAGTCGTAGGGACGTTGCATGCAACGTCCGTACAGGAGTCAGGAGGGAAGAAGAGGAAGTTTTTAAGTATTAAAGAGGAAGTTTTCAACTATTAAAGAGGAGCAAGTTTTTTTATCACTAATTATCCGGACATGATATTATGATTATCTGGAGATGGTATTAGACTTACAGTGGTTTTCATAGAACACTTAACTGGGGGGATTAATTGATAATTTATCAATAAGCAGGACTTACGCATCCAGCAGGAAAGTATAGGCTTGAGATTACTTCGCTGTCGCTCGTAATGACAGAAATATTTTATTTTGCGTAAGTCCTGATAAGAATTGATTTAATTTTTGATTATCGAAGATGTCTAGTAATTTTAGCGATATTGATGTAATTAAACCATCTAGACTTAATACCACAGTGATGAAATTTTTGGGAAAAAAAATGATTCGTTCAATATGTTTAGCATTTTTGATTTTTTTATCTTCTGGTTTAGCTTTATCGGAACCAGTTTCAACTTCTAATGAATCAGAAGTTTTATTTTCGATTGGTTTATCGCCAGGGGAAGGTATCCCACGTTTTAAATCAAAAATGAATCTCCAGCCATTGGTTAAACCTAACTTAGACTCGCCACCTGTAACAGGAATGGAAGTAAAAAAGGGAACTATCCTCAATTTCACCGACACTCTATACCAAACGATCGAATCAGGTCTTGTCATTATTGAAGAAAGCCAAACATTGGAAGTAACTAATTATGGAAATATCAAATACCTTTCTAGAAATGATTATTATTCATCAGGAAAACTGACTAACCTCATTCTTCAAAAAGGAGACCAAATTAATGTATTACAAAACCGAGCAGAGGGTGATATGTTTTTTGAATACCAAGGTAATATTTATGCTGGTTCGTGTCAACCATGTTACGATGCCTCCTATAAAACTGCCTGGTGGGTAAAGGTTTCTCTATCATCAAAGAGTGGTTGGGTGCTAATTAATGAAAACACAGTGGAATTTTTACAACGTGAATTTTAATGTCACCCTTTCATTAATTGATAATGAATAATTAGATCAAATCCGTTTGATTCGGTATAAAAAAATGTTCCATCTTCGGTTATTGTCAAATCTTTCTAAATTCTCTTCCCTCCTAACTCCTAACTCCTAACTCCTAACTCCTGACTCTTTATCTAATTACACTGATACTACCGGATTTGATATTACCTCTGGTTAAAACCGTTTAATTATGGTAAATATTTCTGTACAACGCTCCAACCAGTCAAAGATACTGTTGCGAAACTAAATAACAGAATAATATTAGTCGTAATATGAAGCGATCGCGCCCAAGTTTGTTTAGCATTAATCTGAGTTGCACTCCAAGCAGACACTAAAACCAATGTCACAACTGTTAAACCAGCAGGTAAATGAGCAGAATGACCTAAGTTACCATAATAACCAATAGTTCCGACTAAACCAATTGCCAATAACAAAATGACTAAAAATACCATTATTCCGCCGATAATATAATGAAAGG
>JBFRWR010000614.1:0-4233 GCA_051439685.1 Trichodesmium sp. | reverse complement strand
GGTACTTGACCTTTGTTGTGGTAGTGGTCAAGCAACTAATTTTCTAGTTCAACACTCCCAAAATGTTACAGGATTAGATGCTTCTCCACTATCAATAAATAGAGCTAAAAAAAATGTACCATCGGCTAAATATGTTGAGGCATTTGCTGAGGATATGCCATTCTCAAATAATCAATTTGATTTAGTACATACAAGTGCTGCTTTACATGAGATGAATTCTGAACAATTACGGCAAATTATTCAAGAAGTTTACCGAGTTCTGAAGCCTGGTGGAATTTTTACTTTTGTTGATTTTCACAGTCCGACTAATCCTGTTTTTTGGCCGGGATTAGCAATATTTTTCTGGTTATTTGAAACAGAAACTTGCTGGAATTTTATTAATACAAATATATTTGATTTATTACAAGAAGTAGGGTTTGATTTGGTTGATAGTGAATTAAATAAACCTGTTTTATATGTTGGTGGTAGTCTTCAGGTAGTTCAAGTGAAAAAATAAAATTTCTCTCAGTAATAGGGCACAAACAACTAAGTTGATAACGAAAAATTATGTAATTATTTCATCTGAACGATTGACAGAATAAATCGAAAATTGGTCATTGATTCCGTTTCAAAATATTTGCTTTTTCAATTATAACGGTGGAAAACCAAAAGTTGAGATTAAGCCTTTTGATATTGATTGAAAATTAAGTTTAATAGAATAGTAATACTTGGGTGAAGTACGCAAAGTTGCTTCCCTCAAGTTTTCTTTTTCTGAAATGCAGTAAATCAAGCAAAATTCCTACTTTGAAATTTACCTAAAAATAAACGTATGAAGCCTTATATTTCAAGAGAAAAGTGCTAGGATATTTCCTTATATTTAATTCCGTTAAGGTTTTAACCAGAGGTAATTATCCATTAATGAATTATTTTGGATTTTGATGACTCAGCAAAATAATTCCGATTGCCATCAATAGCCAATTTCCTTCAAAACCAACATTAATTCGGCGAGCATTTTCTCTACTAAAATTTACCATGATTGTCTAACAGTTTCCTTTTCCTCACTAACTTGAAGAGTGCGAGGAAAAGAAAGTCGGAAAAAAAACACAACTCACAGTTTTTTTCAGAGTATCTTTTTTAAGAATCTGACTGATAAATTTGCCGTAATTCTTCAATTGTTTCCACGGTTTTGAGAGAGTCTAAAATTGTTTCTAAAACTTGAATATTTTCCAGAGTATTAATCTCGGAAAATATCTCTTTTCCTGACTCACCAAATTTTAATTCTAATCCGATTTCTATCCCAGAAAGTATTCCTCTTTGTTCACCTCTTTGTTGACCAATTTCAATTCCTTCTTGTAAGATTTGTTGATACCAAGGAGATTGTTGTAATACTGCCATATCCCACCTCATTTCTACCCAACGACTGGGAGCTATTCCAATTATGCGTTTACTACTAATATCAACTTTTTTTTTCGTCATATAAAAGTCTAGTAATGGTTATTTAACTTATCATAATATTGTAGTTTGTAGGGAGAATAAAAAAACAAAATTTATTGTTATGCTATCCTTTTGCAAGGACAATTGCTACTTTTAAATTTATTTATTTTGGATTTTTATTACTCAGCAAAATAATTCCGATTCCCATCAATATCCAAGTTCCTTCAAAACCAACATTAATCCGGTGAGTTTTTTCTCTACTTAATAAATACTGAAATTCTCTATCTGACAATTCTAGATAAGATTCTGTAAGTTTTTGATTTGCTTGAGTTAAGCGCATAAAATCTAATGCTCCCCAATAGGTGGAGATACCAACAACGAAAATACCAATTCCTGTACCAAATAAACGTAACATAATTATTTATTTTTTCTAATTAAAGTAGGTGAATTGTATATTATCTCTTTTACCTCACCCCATAATCAGTCTATAATAACCGTATTTGTTATCAATTTTCCCTTTGGATAAGCTGGAAATACTGATAACTGATAACTAATAACTAATAACTGATAACTGATAACTGATAACTGAAATGAATAACCAAGTTTTAATCATAGGTGGAGCTGGCAGAATTGGCAGTAGTGTTGCTAGAGACTTAGCAACTTATACTAACTCAGAAATTACTATTACCGGACTTAAACCAGAGGCAAATATCAAGGAAATTCCTGTTTCTAGAGTTAGCTCTGGAGTTAAATATTTAGCTCTAGACTTAGCAGACAAACAAAGAGTCAAAAATATTATTCATTCCTACAGTAAATCTTCTGGAAATTTAGTTATTCATTGTGCAGGTCCCTTTCATCATCGCGATGCTAATGTTCTGAAAAATTGTATTGAAGCTGGTGTTAATTATGTCGATGTTAGTGATTATCGAGGTTTTACTTCTAAAGCTTTAGCATATTCTGAAGCTGCCAAAAAAGCAGGAGTTACAGCAATTATTAATACAGGAATATTTCCAGGAATTTCTAATAGTTTAGCCCGTCAATCTGTAGAACAATTTGATGAACCAGAAGAGATACATTTAAGTTATGTAGTAGGTGGTTCCGGTGGAGCAGGAGTAACAGTTATGCGGACGACTTTTTTAGGCTTACAAAATCCTTTTGATGTCTGGATAAATGGTAAATGGCAATCTGTTAAACCTTATAGCGATCGCCAAGTTATTGACTTTCCTAAACCCTACGGCAAAATAGGAGTTTATTGGTTTGATATGCCAGAGTCTTTTACTTTGCCTACTTCTTTTCCTGTGAAAACTGTAACTACAAAGTTCGGTTCTTTCCCCGACTTTTATAATCATTTGACTTGGATGACTGCTCATTTATTTCCTGTTAGTTGGTTAAAAAATTCAGGGGTAATAGAATTTTTGTCTCAAGTTAGTTATAAAATGACTCAAGTTACTGATAAATATAGTGGTATTGGTGTAGCAGTTCAAGCAAAAGTTATTGGTAAAAAGTCAGGGAAAAAAGCGGATTTTTGCTCGTCAATTATACATAAAGATACAGCAACTGTTACGGGTATTGGTGCTGGTAGTATTGCCGAATTAATTTTGTCTGGAAAATTGAATAAACCGGGAGTTTGGTCTGTGGAAAATAGTTTGTCTACAGATTTATTTGAAGAGGTAATGCAGAGTCGTGGTTTTGTGAAAAATTATGGTGAAAATTCTGTGGTTTATCAGATAGAAAATTAAATATAGCAATCAGGAATCAGATATGAGAATTGAGGTGTACCTTAAAAGTAGAGAATATAGTAGTTATCTTAATTCATAAGATACATTTTTTCCTTCTTATCTGTTCCCTATTCTCAGTTAAGCGTTCCTTCAAAGTCTTCAATATCTCACAACTAATATCATATTGCTATATTAGGTTGATAGTTATAATCATATAATAACGAGTTAGTATAAATTGAGTTATAATTTATTATCGTAGGTGTATTGCATTAGGCTGAAAATTAAAATATTCAATTAAATAGTAAATTACGATAATGGCAACAACAAAACTATCAGTTAGAGCTACCGATATTGCTGAATATATTCGTTATCAATCATGCGATCGCCGATTTAAGTTAAAATATAACGATTATGAACTTGCAAAAAAAGATATTCCTTTTTCTCATTTAATTTTTGATGATTCTTTAGATCCAGTGCTGGAAGAGGAAGGTCGAATAAGAGAGAATGAATGGGAAACTTCCCTGCAAAAAGATGGCTTTTTTGACTTAACTAAAATGAACCAGAAGTCCGATGAAGAAGCAAAAGAAACAAGCTGGAATAACTTCGTTGAAAAGCTAAAAAATTTACCAGAAAAACAAAAAGCTTATGGAAGAGAAATTTCGATAGAAGGAACTCTGGGAGAAGTTAATATTTATGGACAAATTGACTTTGTAGTTTTGCTCTGGGAAAATGATGAACCAAAATTACGATTAGTTGAAAGTAAAGCATCTCGAAAAGACCGAACTTACTATCAAGTACAAATTTGTTTATATCGTATGCTTGTATGTCAATTAATAGGAGAAAATTATCTCAATATTTCTGGGATAAAATTTAAACCAGAAAACATAGAATGTGTTGTAGTTAGGATTGATGAAAATACCAATAAAATCCAGGATATAATCAAATCTCCAGCCTTAAATTTAGATACAATAGAAGCTGATATTAATCGTCTTGTTGCTTCTGATGGTGTTTTAAAGTGGATAATTGAAACCGACTTATCTGATTTAGATTATCAGCTAGGCAGAAAATGTAGTGATTGTCTGTTAAGTTTTCATTGTTTAGC